>CAIKZV010000359.1 GCA_903831925.1 uncultured Burkholderiales bacterium | reverse complement strand
CTCCCCGGCAAACTTGTCGCCGAGCTTGCCCACCGCCTTCTTGATGCTCGGCACAAAATCCGGCTTGATCTCGTGCGGGTCGCCGTTCTCATCAAAGGCCTTGGCCCACACCTTGCGGATCACCGCCAAGACACCTTCGCGCTCGGCGGCAAACTCCATCTGCCGGATCGCCTGGTATTGCTTTTCTTCACGGCGCGCCATGTGCTCGAGCTGGCGCACCGAATCGCGCAGACCCCGCAGCTGCTCCACGGTCAGCTGCGAATAGTGTGTGCGGTATTGGTCATTCAACACCCACGCCGGCAGGTCCGGCATCACCGCCGACAAGCGTTCGCTCTCCAGTTGCAGCCATTCAGACAAAGGCTTGATGTCGCTATCCGGGTCGGTGACGCTGGTGCGCAGGTCAAACCGTGCGAGCAGCGCGTTTAGCTGCGCCAGATACTCGCCGCGCATGTTGCCCTGGGCGGGCTTACGCTCCAAGCGTTTGAAATAGGCCACCGCCTTTTGCACGTCCTCAATGGCCGTGCGAGTGGCTTTGACCAGCTGATTGTTGAGCAGGCTCGCGCGCTGCGCTTGCATGGCGCCGGCCGGATCTTTGGCCACCATGCGCAGCGCCGCCTTGTTGGCGCGCGCCTCGGCCGCCTCATACTGGCGCGGGTCCAGGTCGCGCACTTTCTTGGCGGCCACCGCCGCCTCGGCCGCTTCGCGCGCGCCCTTGACCAGCTGGCGCACCGGGATCGGGCTCTTGGCCAGCACCTTCAATGCGGTGGCCACAAAGCGCGCACGCGCATCGTTGTGGATCGCATCGTCAGCGGCACGCGCAATCGCCGCCGGGCTCGACAGCTCGCCGTGACGCTCCAGCATGTAGCGATCGGTCAGCGCTTCGATCGCCTCGGCCGGATTGGCCGCTTCGGCCAGCGCGGTCAAAAAGCCCTCGGCGCTCTCAAAGCCAAAGCGGTCGGCCACGAGCTCCGGGTCGAGCCTGTCGTTCTGCACCATGTGCAGCCCTTCGAGCTTGGCAAGCACCGCTTCGCCCAGCTCGACCTTGTAGCGGCCCAGCATCGCGCGATCGAGCTTGCCGGCCGGGTATTCGCGCACCTCTTCGGGCGTCATCTCCTGCGGGCCTTGCAGCGTTTCGTAGTCGGCCGCCGTCGAGTAGCGCTTGGCACCGGCCAGCTCATCGGTGAAGGCGTCCTCAAAGTCGTGCAGATCGTGCTTGCCGTTTTCATCAAGCGGCAGGTAGCCCAGCTCGGCCAGCGACTCGGCCATGCGGTCAAGAGACATGCCACCGCTCTTGCGCGCGACGGGCTTGCCAAACACCGGGTTGGTGATGTCCTTAAGCTCAACACCCCACTCGGCGGTGAGCGCGTCGCGGTTCACCCCACCCAATTTGCTGATCGCTTCAAAGATTGAATCGCGCGCCGGGTCCACCGACGCGCTCTTCTTCTCTTTGGGCATCCCGGCATAGGCCTCTTCATCGCGCCGGGTGAGGAATTGCCACGCCT
>CAIKZV010000358.1 GCA_903831925.1 uncultured Burkholderiales bacterium | reverse complement strand
GAAGGGCTTTTTGTCCATCTCGAACAGCACCTGGCCAGGCTTGACCACCGTCCCTTCGGTGTAGCGCTGCTTGTCGAGGAATCCGCTGACCCGCGCGACGATGTTGACCTGCTGCGGGCTTTGCGTCAGGGCCACAAATTCGTTCACCACCGGCGTATCGCGAACCTCGACCCTGGTCACGGTGACTTCAGGTGGCGGTGGCGGTGGCGGTACAGCCGGTTTTTCGCAGCCTGCGGCGAAAAGCAGTGCCGCGCAGCATGCAGCGCGCAGCGAAATCTGCCATGTGCAATCGAGGCGACGGATCATGCAGGTCTCGGGGGAAGCGGAAGGGGTGGTGCGGAGCAAACCGGTATGAGTCACCCGGATCGCCCGCGATACTACCTCACCCTCGTCGTCACACCTGGTGTAGCGCTGTGCCGGCCGAATTCGCCTAGCGCATCGATTGCACGAAACTTTCGATCAGGCGCAGGGCCCGTCGGCCATCGCTGGTTGATGCGCTTTTCGGGGCCGCCGCGACCAGCGTCGCGACTTCCTTTTTTTGGTGCTCGGGCAAGCCGTCCTCGGGTCGAAAGCCCATTGCCCACTGCGGAAAGAGTCGCTCGCTTGCCGGCGCATCGACCATCTGCAGGCATCCATGATGGCGAGGGTCGTGCTCGATTCGAGCATAGACCTTGCCGACAGCCTCGGTATCGCCCTCGAGCAGCTGGATGAAATTGCCGCCCGAGTAGAGCAGCAGTCCGGTGACCTGATCGCGCAGATTGTTCTCGCGCGACTGGCGCAAAATCGACATCAACTCGTCGTCCGACATTAGGGCCGTTGCGGTGCTGAGGTAGACGATTCGGCGCATAAGGATCTAATGATGGCGAGAGCGTGTGTGATGATGCGCCGGACAAGCGTGAAAGTCTGCTGTGTCAGGGTTTCAGACTCGCGAGAGCGCCATGCTAGCATCCGAGGACTGGCGTGGCCGAAGACGCTTGTTCTGCGTTTCTTCTTCTCCGATTTTCTCTCCCTTTCCTGGCTCGCTGAAACGAATGAAGCCGTTCCGATGGCGCACTTCGGTGCTGGCATTTTCTGTCTGTGTGATGGTCTTTGTGCCGACCGCAGCGCAATCGCAAGAGCGCGAAGAAGACACGGTCATCGCTGCCAGCCTGACCGCGATGCTGCGAGCCTCGCGAACCGTGGTGTCCCGACATCAGACGCTCATTAACGACCCTGCGATCGGCGACAAAGGCCTGACCGGCAAGAAAGTGCTGGCCGAGGCGCTGGTCGTCTATCAGGAGACCACCCGCACCGACCCGAAGTCGATTGCGTCTGGCTCCAGGCACGGGCGGCTGTTTCGCGCCCAGCAGGAAGCGATCGTGGAAGTGATCGATGCGAATCAGGCGTCAATCAACCAGGCCGGCGTTGGTTTCAAGGGTTTCATTCCCTCGACTTTCGCGCGGCTGCTCAATGAAGCCTTTGCCAAACGTACCGGCTCGGAGGCAATCGTCAAGGTCACCGCCCCCGAGGCCCTGATCCGCAACCGGAAGTCGAGACCCGATGAGTGGGAGGCTGCGATTATCCGGGACAAGCTGCAACGCCCCGATTGGCCGAAGGGGCAGATGGTGACCGAACTGAGCGCCAGCCAGGGTCGGTCTGCTTTCCGTTTTGCAGCGCCCGAGTACTACGCGCCGTCCTGCCTGAGTTGTCACGGCGCGCCCAAGGGTCAGATCGATATCACCGGCTATCCCAAGGAAGGCGCCAGTGAGGGCGATCTCGGTGGCGTGATCAGTGTGACCCTCTTTCGCCGATGAGCACCACCGGGCCAGCGCCGTCCTGGTCACCGGGCCGGATGCTCGAAGGCTTGAGTATCAAGGGCCGTGTCCTGCTGCTGTCGGGCATGCTGCTGGCGGGTCTGATCTGGTCGACGCTCTATCTCACCTCGGTGCTCGGGACCAACGTGGCGCAGATCAAGCGTGATGCCGAAATGGCCCGGCGCCTCGATCTTGTCGTCGATATTCGCAGCAGCTTCGGCGACTACCGTTACTGGCTCAGCGACCTGGCGGTCAGTCTGTTGCGTCAGTCCGAACTCAAGGCGAAAGAGGCCCGCGCGCAGCTCGATCGCGAACTTGTCGAGCTCGCAAAGGGCAGCCCTGAACTTGCAGCCGGCCTCAGGGCCGATGTCGACCGATTCGCCACGTCGGCGATTCAGGCGGTCGATGCGTACACCGACGACAAGCGTGTGATCGGCAATGCGTTGTTTGCCGAGGCACGAACGCATGGTTCGGCGGTTGATGCGCGTCTCGCAGCCCTTGCGGATCAGATCGGTGTCGAAGCGGCCGAGTCGCGTCAGTCGATGGTCATGAGCACCGAAGATTCGACACGCAAAGCACTGATCACCGTGTCACTGGCGAGTCTGCTGGGCGTCATCGCCACCTGGGTCGTGCTGCGCTCGATTCTGAGGCCGCTCGATCAGGTGGTCACCGCCATCAGCGGCATCACCGCAGGTCAGCTCGACACTCCGATTCCGCCGGCGGGGCGTGACGAAATCGGGGCCATGGCAGGCACCCTGCAACTGTTTCGGGAAAGCATCGTCGATCGCGAGCGCATCGCTCGACTCTCGCAGGCTCAGCAGCGGATGATGACCACCGCGATCGAGACCATCTCGGACGGCTTTGCGGTCTTCGATCGGAAGGGCCGCGTCATCGTCTGCAATACCAAGTTCAAGGAGCTCTATCCCGGTATCGCTGATCTTGCCGAACCCGGCATCCCTCTGGCGTCGATCGTGTCTGCCCTGGTTGAACGAGATCTGGTTGATACCGGTGATCTCAGCGGGCAGGCCTGGGTCGAAAAGCAACTGAGTCTTCCAGGGTCGCAGGCGGCGTTCAGCGGCTACCGGCACCCGGCCACCTTCATCCGGATCAGCGAACGGGCCACACCCGATGGCGGGATGGTATCGGTCTACACCGACGTGACTGAACTCAAGCAGCGCCAGCAGGAGCTTGAGGCGGCGATGGTCGAGGCCGAGGCGGCCAATGTGGCCAAGTCGTCCTTTCTGGCCAATATGAGCCACGAGCTGCGCACACCGCTCAACGCCATCATCGGCTACAGCGAGATCCTGCAGGAGATGGCACAGGACGACGGTCTCGATGAATACACGCGCGACCTCTCAAAGATTCAGTCTGCCGGGCGCCATCTGCTCAATCTGATCAGTGACATCCTCGATCTGTCGAAGATCGAGGCCGGCAAGATGGATCTTTATCTCGAGGATGTCTCGATCCCAGGTCTGCTCGACGAGATCAGTGCCATCGTCAAACCGCTGGTCGAAAAGAATCGCAATGTCCTTCAGATTCATTGCCCGCCCGAGATCGGCGACTTGCACACCGATCGTACGAAGCTCAAGCAGAACCTGCTCAATCTGCTGAGCAATGCGACGAAATTTACCTCGTCGGGCACCGTCACCCTCAGCATCAAACGCGACACCGCAATCGCGCATTCGCCGGTGACCTTCACCGTGCAGGACACCGGCATCGGCATGACGCCCGAGCAGGTCGCCAAGCTGTTTTCGCCGTTTGCGCAGGCTGACGCCTCGACCACGAAACGCTATGGCGGCACCGGACTGGGCCTGGCGATCACCCGCCATTTCTGCGAGATCCTGGGGGGCTCGATCAGGGTCGACAGCACTGCCGGCGCCGGGTCGACCTTCACGATGGTCTTGCCAAGCCGCCTGCCACCGCCTGTTGCACCAGGCGCCGATCAATCGATTCGGCTGGCAGCTGCTGAGAGCGACGTGAATGCACCGCTGGTCATGGTGGTCGATGACGATGCCGCGTCACGCGAACTCATGGCGATCGTGCTGCGCAAGGAGGGCTGGCGAGTGATCGAGGCCGGCAGCGGCGAAGTGGCGCTCGAGATGGCGCGCAAACTGAAGCCATCGGCGATTACGCTCGACATCATGATGCCGCACATGGATGGCTGGTCGGTCCTGACGGCGCTCAAGGCTGATCCCGAACTCGCCGGCATCCCGGTGGTGGTGGTCACGATTGCGGCAGACCGCGGTTTCGCGTTCTCGCTGGGCGCCAATGATTTCATGACCAAACCGATCGACCGGTTGCAACTTGGCTCACTGATGCATCACCTGCTCGACGATGCTGCAACCATCCTGATGGTGGACGATGACCCGCAGAGCCGCGAACTGATCCAGCGTCAGCTCAAGCTCGCCAATATCGCCTTTTTTGAGGCTGGCAGCGGCAAGCAGGCGATCGAATGGTTATCGGCGAATGATCCGCCCTCGCTCATCCTGCTCGATTTGATGATGCCGGAGATGGATGGCTTCATGTTCCTGCAGGAAATCTCCCGTCATGCCGAGTGGGCGTCGATTCCGGTGGTGGTCGTGACTGCCAAGGAATTGACGGTGCAGGAGCGCGAATGGTTGGGTGAGCATGCGCGGGCCGTGATCGCCAAGAGCGCGGGCTCCTCCCGTGACCTGAGCACCGAAGTGCGCCTTGCCCTGCGCGCACCCGGGCGCAGCGAGCAGCCCAGCTGAGGCGGCTGCGCTCTGTTTTGAGAGACAAAGAAAGTGAAAATCCTGCTGGTCGAAGATAACGAGATGAATCGCGACATGCTGTCTCGCCGCCTGGTGAGAAAGGGCTATGAGATCGTGATGGCGGTCGATGGCGGTGAAGGCGTGGCGATGTCGATCTCGGCTGCGCCCGAGCTGATCCTGATGGACATGAGCCTGCCGGTGATCGACGGCTGGGAAGCGACCCGCCGCATCAAGTCCGCGCCAGAGACCAAACATATCCCGATCATCGGATTGACCGCGCATGCGATGGCGGGCGACCGCGAAAAGGCCCTTGAAGCCGGCTGCGATGAGTACGACACCAAGCCGATCGAGCTCGAGCGACTGATCGGCAAGATCGAGGCGCTGCGTTCAAAAACACCTGGCGGCTGAATCGTTCGCCAGCCAGTCTCAGGCGGTATCGGTCGTGTGTGACATGACCTGTCAACAGTGGCTGCAACCCCATGGATCTGAAAACAGCAGCACGAGTCAGCCAGGTCCATCGCGAGATCGGTGAGCTTTGCCTGGCCCTTCAGCGGCCTGTCGACGCACTGGCGGATCAGCTTGGGCGCCTGAGCGCCAAAGCGATGGCACACGGTGTCGGTGATGCGGCAGCCGACCTTGATCGGATGTCTGCCGCGTCGACCCGACTGCAGGCGCTGACGGCTGCGCTGATCGCCGCGCCGCAACCTGCTGCCCAGGAAGCGCTGGCCTGGCTCGCTGCGCACGAGCATCTGCGTCACGATCTGCGAACTCCGCTAAACGCGGTCAAAGGTTATGGCGAACTGTTGATGGAAGACTGGCAGGACGGCGACGCAAGCAGCCTGATGCCTGACTTGCGGCAGGTCATCGCCACGGCCAATCAATTGCTATCGATGATCGACGATCATTGATAATGCCGTGTCGCGCTTCGCGTCGCCTCTCACTTCGCATCGAGCGTTGCCATGAACCCAGCCAGTGCCCGTGTCCTCGTTGTCGATGATGTCGCCGACAACCGCGATATTCTGGTTCGTCGACTGGGCCGATTGGGGATCGGCTTGGTTGAGCAGGCCACCAATGGCCGCGAAGCGCTCGAGGCGATCGCCCGCCAGGCGTTTGATCTGATCCTGCTCGACATCATGATGCCGGAGATGGATGGCTTCGAGGTCCTGCAGAACCTGAAGGCGCAGGGCAAGCTGGTCGATCTGCCGGTCATCGTGATCTCGGCGCTGACCGACCTCGATCCGGTGGTGCGCTGCATCGAACTGGGCGCGGAAGACTTCATCCTCAAGCCCTTCAATGCCACCCTGCTGCGCGCGCGCATTCTGTCGACGCTCGAAAAGAAGAAGCTGCGTGATGCGATGCGCGAAGAGTTGGCGCGCAAGCAGGAAGAGCTCAACGACGCGCGTGCCTTGCAACTGGCGCTGGTGCCTGCCGACTATCGGGGCAGTCACCATGGGCGTCTGGTGTCGATCGATATCGTGCTCGAACCGGCCAAGGAGCTTGGCGGCGATCTCGCCGATTATTTTCCGATCGGCAAGGACCTGATCGTGACCCTGCTTGGCGACGTCTCAGGAAAGGGGGCCGGTGCCGCGTTGATGATGGCCCGAACACAGGCGCTGTTTCGCGCCTTGTCGCTGCGTGATGATGCGCTCGAGATTTTCGGTGCCCCCGAGCGGGCTGCCAATCTCGTGAACGCCGTGCTCAGTCGCGACAATCTCAGCTGCATGTTCGTCACCATGCTGCTGACTGTTCTCGATGTGAAAAGCGGGCGCCTGGCCTGTGTCAGAGCCGGCCATGTCGCCCCATTTCTGATCGATGCCGGCGGCGTCGTGCGAAGACTGCTGCCTGAGACCACATTGCCCCTTGGTCTGTATGAAGGCGATCACTATCGGTCGAGTGTGATCGACCTTCAGGCCGGCGATGAATTGCTGATCGTCACCGATGGCGTGACCGAAGCGATGAATGCCGCCGATGAACTGTTCGGCGAGCCGAGGGTGGGCGAGTTCATGGCGGAGTCGGCCGGTGACGGCATGCTCGGGCGTCTGGTGGCGCAGGTGCGCCAGTTCGAGGCAGGTCTTGCGCCTTCTGACGATCTGGCTGCCATCCATTTGCGGATCGACGCGACCGATCGACAGCGCTGAGGCGCTCAGGCTCGGTCGCGATAGCGATCCCGGTCAGCCAACCATTGACCCGGGCGGGGCGTCACGACACGGCGCGTAACTGCTTGCCGACCGTTGTCGTCAATTTGCGTACCTTGAACGCGATCATGATTCTGAGAACGCCGACAATCAGGGCCCATGCACCTGCGATCAGAGCCAGTGAAAGACCGGCAAACATCGGATGCAGCGTCATTGCGATGCCGAAAGCGATCGAGAGCGCGCCGGCGAGATACAGCATCCATTCACGCTCAGTCGCCGCGCGGATCTTGTAGCCCAGGGTCATCAGCGCGATGCCGAGAATCAGGGCCGCGATCGAGGCGAGCATGATCAGCGCCGCAACCGAGACCGGCGGATTGAGCAGCGCGTAGCCGCCGATCAGGATGCCGGCGATGCCGAAGATCAGCATGACCCACCAGCCCTCATGGCCTCGGTTCTGGATCGCCCCAGCCACATTGACCGCGCCGTCGATCAGGATCGATGCTGCAAAGTAAAGGGCCAGCACGACGAGGGCGGTGCCCGGCGCGGCCAGCGCGAGCAGGCCGAAAAGTGTCGACGCAATGCCGCCGAGCAGAAAAGCCCACCAGGAGCGTTTGAAAAACGTCAGGACTGACTGACCCAGAATTGGCGCATCGGCGTGGGTGTTGTCGTTCATGGTGATGCCTCTGGCAAAAGGGCCGATTTTCTGGGAAGGTCCGCAGGCCGTCAATCAAGACCTGGCTCGAGTTCTGTCGGCAGAGGTTACGATGCGAGACGAGCCCTCGGCTTCGAAAGACAAACCTCACATCACAAGGACGAGACAATGCTGACCTACGAAGTCGTCGAACACGGCAAGCCGCTGCAGGCAAAGATTCGTGAGACACCGCAGCCGAAGGGCTCCGAAGTGCTGATCCGCATCACCAAGTCAGGGGTGTGCCACTCCGATCTGCACATCTGGGAAGGCTATTTCGACCTCGGCGGCGGCAAGCGCTTCTATGTGAAAGATCGCGGCTGTGTGCCGCCGTTTACTTGCGGTCACGAGCCTTATGGCGTGGTCGAAAAAGTCGGGTCCGGCGTGACCGGTGTGAAGGTCGGCGACCGGCGTCTGGTCTATCCCTGGATCGGCTGCGGCACCTGCCCGGTCTGCCTGTCGGGTCAC
This sequence comes from uncultured Burkholderiales bacterium, assembly GCA_903831925.1. Taxonomy (GTDB): domain Bacteria; phylum Pseudomonadota; class Gammaproteobacteria; order Burkholderiales; family Burkholderiaceae_E; genus UBA4615. Next base: position 1,096 of record CAIKZV010000358.1, on the reverse strand, counting down.
GACAACTACTGCCTGAACAACCAGTTTCTGGGCGTCATGAAGCCCGGTGCCTATGCCACCCATGTGCTGGTGCCCGATGCGCGCTACCTGATTGATACCGGCGACATCGACGAGGGCTGGGCGGCGACGCTGGCCTGCTCGGGCCTGACCGCCTTCAGCGCCATCACCAAATTGCCGGAAATGATCGCCCGCGACTGGGTGATCGTGCTGGGTTGTGGCGGTCTGGGCATGGCCGCGATTGCGATGCTTCGCGCACGCGGCGTGAGCAATATCGTTGCCTGCGACGTCGATGCGGCCAAGCTCGAGCGCGCACGGGCACAGGGCGCATCGGCCTCGGTCGATACCCGCAATGCGGATGCGCTCGCGCAATTGCAGACGATCACCGGCGGCGCGATCGCCGGCGCACTCGATTTCGTGGGCATGCCGGCCACCGCCAACCTCGGGATTGCCGCGCTTGCCAAGGGCGGAAACTTCGTGATGAGCGGGCTCTTCGGTGGCGAGATCACGATGTCCTTGCCGCCAATTGCACAGCGAGGCATCTCGATCCGAGGCTCCTATGTCGGCAGCCTCGATGAGCTCAAGCAGGTGGTTGCACTCGCGCGTTCGGGCAAGCTTGTGCCATCGCCGGTTGAAGTGCGCGCAGCCAGCGAGGTCAATCGCAGCATGGAAGAGCTTCGCGACGGCAAGGTGATTGGTCGCGTCGTGCTCGACTTCGAGCATGCCGATCCGGACCGTTTGAACTGACGATTGAACTGATCAGGGAGACATTCATGCCGAACAAGCCGGCCTTCACGCCAGACCCGCAGGCGATCGCCGCCATGCGCAGTTCGCGTCCGCCAAGCCGTGGCTCGGTGCCTGCTTATGACTGGCTTGATCACCACCGCGCCAATCGCGGGCATAAGGAAGCGATCCGTGACCTCGGCACCGAGCGGCGTTTTACCTATGCCGATCTGGATGCTCGCGCCGATGCGATGTCAGCCTGGTGTGCATCGATCGGTATCGGTCGCGGCGATCGCATCGCACTGCTCGCGCAAAACGGTGTCGAGTATTTCGATCTGCAGTTTTCGTGCGCCCGCACCGGTGCGATCGCGGTTCT
>CAIKZV010000357.1 GCA_903831925.1 uncultured Burkholderiales bacterium | reverse complement strand
GCTCAGGTCGACCGTTTCATGATGAAAGTGCTGGTCGGCTATCCGACCGAAGAAGAGGAGTTCGTGATCGTCGACCGGGTCACCGGACCGGCCATCGCCATCGGCGCGGTCGCCACCACCGAGCAGCTGAGTGCGCTTCAGCGCGCCTGCCGTCGCGGCTATGTCGACCCGACGCTCATGCAATACGCGGTCAGGCTGGTGGCTGCCACCCGCGACCCCGAACGCTTCGGCATCGCCGATACCGCGCGCCTGCTGACCTTCGGCGCCAGCCCGCGTGCCTCGATCGCCCTGGTCGAAGGCGGGCGCGCCCTGGCCTTTTTGCGCGGACGCCCTTATGCGCTGCCGGAAGATATTGCGGACATCGCACCCGATGTGCTGCGCCATCGCCTGGTGCTGTCGTACGAAGCGCTTGCCGAGGGCGAATCGGCCGACGCCATCGTGCGGCGGATCATGCAGCAGGTGCCGCAACCTGCACGCCCGCTTCAGAGCCATGTCGAGCTTGAGCCGCGAACCTGAGGCGCTGCTGCGCAGACTCGAGTGGACGGTAATCCGTCGGCTCGACGGGCTGCTGCACGGCGACTATCGAACCCTGTTTCGAGGATTCGGCCTGGACCTGGCCGATCTTCGTGAATACCAGTTCAACGACGATGTCCGACGCATCGACTGGAATGTCACCGCGCGGATGCAGACACCTTATGTCCGCGAATACCACGAAGATCGCGAAGTCTCGGCCTGGTTTCTGGTCGATCTGAGCGGCTCGATCGGTTTCGGTTCAGGTGCGCAGACCAAGCACATGCTGACGGTCGATTTCGTCGCAGTGATGGCCCGTCTCCTTTCGGGCCATGGCAATGCGGTCGGCGCGATGTGCTACGGACAGCGGGTTGACCAGGTGATCGCCGCACGCACCGGTCGCAGGCATGTCCTGCTTCTGATGCAGCACCTTGAAGCGCGCGGACAGCCGGTGGCGGCCAGCCGCCAAAGCCCCCGCCCGCAGCCAGCAAACGGCGCCGGCACCGCCACTGATCTGGGCGAGTTGCTTCGCGCAGGCGCGCAGCTGATCAAGCGCCGCTCGCTGGTCTTTGTCGTGTCTGACTTCATCAGCGAGCCAGGCTGGGCATCGGCGCTCGCGCAACTGTCGCAGCGACACGAAGTGGTTGCCATCCGGATTCACGATCCGCTCGAAGCGCGCTTGCCCGATATCGGCCTGGTCACGGTCGAGGATGCCGAAACCGGCGAGCAGCTTTTCGTCGATACCGGCGACCGCGCCTTTCGCCGTCGCTTCGAAGCGATTGCCGCAGCGCGCGAGACCAGCTTGCGCGAGGCGCTTGCCCGAGCCGGGGTCGATGCCCTTGAACTGTCGACCGATGAGGATCTGGCCGACGGCGTGCTGCGTTTCGCCGATCTGCGCAGACAACGAAGCCGGCGCAATGCCGGCAGAAACATGCCCAGCCATCTGAGTGCTGCACGCACCGCGGCCCGATGAGTTTTGTGTGGCCCCAGATGCTTTTCGTGCTGGCCACGCTGCCAATGCTGGCGGCCTTTTACATCTGGCGGCGTCGCGGCGCACGCGCCGCCAATCAGACCTTGTCTGGCATCGCGACCGCAACGGCTGCCGGACAGGCCTGGCGTTCCCATCTGCCGCCCGGGCTGTTCCTGCTCGGCCTCGCGCTGATGCTCTTCGCGCTGTCGCGCCCGGCCATGGTCATCAGCATGCCGACCAGCCATCAGACCGTGATCCTCGCGCTCGACATCTCCGGCAGCATGCGTGCCACCGACCTGCAGCCGACGCGGCTTGCAGCCGCACAAGCCGCCGCCCGCGCCTTCATCGATGCCCAGCCCTCCAGCACCCGGATCGGCATCGTGAGCTTCGCCGGGACCGCCTCACTGGTCCAGCCGCCCACAGGCAACCGCGAAGACCTCAGCCAGGCACTCGATCGCCTGCAGCCTCAGCGTGGCACGGCCATTGGCAGCGCCATCGTGGTCAGCCTGGCCACGATCTTTCCGGGCGCGGGGATCGACCTGAAGTCGGTCGGCCAGCGGCCAGCAGCGCCTGCCGGCAATGGCACCCGAGAAGAGCGGCGCGAGGCGGCACGACAGTCACCCGAGCAGCCCGAACCGGTGCCCGCCGGCTCTTTCGATTCGGCGGTGATCGTGCTCATGTCGGACGGGCAAGCCAACACCGGGCCCGACCCGGTCGCTGCCGCGAAACTCGCGGCAGATCGCGGTGTGCGCCTGTATACCGTCGGAATCGGTTCGACCAAAGGCGAAGTGCTGCGCACTGATGGCTGGTCGATGCGGGTCGGGCTCGACGAAGCCTCGCTCAAAACCATTGCCGATATCACCCGCGGAGAATATTTTCAGGCCGCCAGCACCGAGGAACTCAAGCGGGTCTATGCCTCGATGAACAGCCGCTTCGTGGTCGAGCGCAAGGAACTCGAAGTCGGCGCGCTGTTTGCAGGCGCCGGCCTCCTGATGCTGCTGATTGCCGCCGCCCTGTCGGTGACCTGGTACGGGCGGATTCTCTGACAGCCACGCGATAACGGGGTTTTCCTCAAGTCTGGGTGGCGCTCAAGGCTTAGGCGCAACACTCCTTCGGATAGACCGCCACAATGCTGTGGTGTCAGCACCGCCGGCATCCCGTGCCGAAGGCCGCACGGCGGTATTGACCATCACCAGTTCACGCTTCGGATCGACAAAGATCGATTGGCCGCGAACGCCCAGCAGGGCGAAGCTGCCGTCGTTGTCGGGAAAGATCCAGGTCTGATAGCCGTAGCCATACCATCGCCCGGTCTGGTTGCCCGAAAATTGCGCGCTGCTCATCTCGCGCAGCCACTTCAACGGCACCACCTGTTTATCACCAGCCTTGCCGCCGCGCGCCAGCATCATTGCCAGGCGGGCGTAGTCGCGCACCACCGCATTGAAACCCATATAGCCGACCTCCAGTCCGGTTCGGTCGATCAGCCAGGACGCATTCGCCTCGGCGCCAATCGGCTGCCAGATGGTCTGCGAAAAATAATCGGCAATCGGCTGACCGATTGCCTCGCGCAACACCAAGGCCAGCACAAAGGTTTCGGCCGATGCATACGACCATCGCGTACCTGGCTGCGCAATACGCTCATCGAACAGACGTGCTGCGGCGGCCCCCCCGGAACCACCACCGATGGTGGCTTGACTCAGGCGAGCCGAATCGTCGCGGCCATCATATTCCTCGCGAAACTTCACCCCTGATGACATGGTGAGCAGGTGCCGGATCGGCGTTGCGCCATAGGCTGAGCCCTGCAACGCGGGCACGTAAACCTGCGCGGCGTCATCAATCGATTTGATCTTTCCCTGATCGAGCGCGATGCCGATCATCAGGGCGATCAGGGTCTTGGCCATCGAAAACGAGGTCAACCGCTGCGAATCGCTCCGTCCGTACTGATATCGCTCGAGCAGGATCGTGTCGCCCTGCGCGACCAGCAGGCCGGTCACCGGATTGCGACCGAGATAGCCGTCGATCGAAAATCGCCCCGGCCCGTTCACGGGCGCGCCGTCGTAGGTCACCTCGATCGGCGGATCAGCGTATTGCCATGCGCGCGGCGAGGCGGGTCGTGCAGTCACCCTGGACGCCAGGATCTCATCGAGCCGCGAAAAGCTGTCGACGCTGTAGCGCTGTCCCCACCAGTTCGTGCGGTCGGCGCGGGCAATCTCGCCACGATTGTCGACATACCGATCGAGATCGGGTCCGCCGGCGCTCAGGCCCACGCCTTTTGTGACCACGACCGGCGAAGTCCCGGTCAATGTCTGGGTGGCACAGCCCGCGCTGATCAGCGCCATCGCGCTCAGGGCAATCGCGATCGGGGCACTCGCAACGCGCATCGCATGGTCTCCTCGTTGTTCTTGTCAGCCAACAGTATGCCCGCAGCCCCGTGGAGCAGAACACCCCGTCATCGGACCGGCCAATCGGCGATTCACGATAAAGTCACGACCATGAGCTCTTCAAACAAGTCTGCCCCGCACTGGGATGTGGTGGTCATCGGCGGCGGCAACGCAGCCCTGTGCGCCGCACTCACTGCTGCGGAAGGTGGCGCGCGCGTGATCGTTCTCGAATCGGCACCGCAGACATGGCGCGGCGGCAATTCGGTCCACACCCGCAACATCCGCTGCATGCACGATGCACCGCAGGACGTGCTGACCGAGGCTTATCCGGAGGAAGAGTTCTGGCAGGACCTGCTCAAGGTCACGGCTGGCAAGACCACCGAATCATTGGCCCGTCTGGTGATCCGCGAGTCGGCCACCTGTCGCGAATGGATGCGTCATCACGGCGTGCACTTTCAGCCCTCGCTCTCGGGCACCTTGCACCTGTCGCGAACCAACGCATTTTTCATGGGCGGCGGCAAGGCACTCATGAATGCCTATTACCGGAGTGCCGAGCGGCTCGGCGTCACGATCCGCTACGACACCGCCATCGACCGGCTCGAATTCGACGGCGCGAGATTCCTCGCGGCCTGCTCGGGCACCGAGCGATTTGAAGGCCGAACCTGCGTGCTGGCCTGCGGCGGCTTCGAGTCGAACCTTGCCTGGCAGCGCGAGGCCTGGGGACAGAATCAGTGGGGCGAATGGACTGCGGATAATTTCCGGATCCGTGGCACACGTTTCAACATGGGCGTGATGCTGCGCCATCTGATTGACCAGGGGGCCGATACCATCGGCGACCCGACGCAGGCGCATTGCGTGGCGATCGATGCCCGGGCACCGCTCTTTGACGGTGGCATCTCCACCCGCGTCGATTGCGTGTCGCTTGGCATCATGGTCAACAGCGACGCAAAGCGCTTTTACGATGAAGGCGAAGACTTCTGGCCCAAGCGCTATGCGATCTGGGGTCGACTGGTGGCCGCGCAGCGCGGCCAGATCGGCTACGCGATCATCGATGCCAAGGCGATCGGCCGTTTCATGCCGGCGGTGTTCGCGCCAGAAAAAGCCGACACGCTGGCCGAGCTGGCCACGCGACTGTCACTCGACCCCGACACGCTGGTGAGCACGGTCGAGGCCTTCAATGCAAGTTGCCGCGAAGGCCGCTTCGACCATGCCGTGCTCGATGACTGCCACACCGAGGGTCTCGAGCCACCCAAGACGCATTGGGCCCGACCGATCGACACGCCGCCCTTTTTTGGCTATGCCCTGCGCCCCGGGATTACCTTCACCTATCTCGGCGTCAAGGTCGACGCCCGGGCCGCCGTGCACTTCGCAGGCGAGCCGAGCCCCAACCTTTTTGCCGCCGGTGAAATCATGGCTGGCAACGTGCTCGGGCAGGGCTATACCGCAGGCGTCGGCATGACGATCGGTACCATCTTCGGCCGCATTGCCGGCGCCCAGGCCTGTCGGGCTGCGCACCAACTCGAACGGACCACCGATGTCATCGCTTGAATCGTTTGCCGCGCTGACCCGCGAAGCCAGTGCGCTGGCCAACGGTCTGCCCATGGCCAGCGGTGGCGAAGCCGAAAGCGAAGTGTCCCGCCAGATGCAGATCTGCAATGCCTGTCGCTATTGCGAGGGCTTTTGCGCGGTTTTCCCGGCCATGACCCGTCGGCTCGAGTTCGATGCGCCCGATGTGCACTATCTGGCCAATCTGTGCCACAACTGCGGCGCCTGCCTGCATGCCTGCCAATATGCGCCGCCTAATGCGTTTGCGGTCAATGTGCCGCAGGCGATGGCTCGGGTGCGCCACCAGACCTACCAGACCTATGCCTGGCCACGCGCATTCGGTGCCCTCTACCAGCGCAACGGCATCACCGTGGCCATCGCACTCACGCTGGCGCTCGCCGCCTTTCTCGCCGCAACGATCGCTGGCAACGGCACACTCTGGCAGACGGTCGAAGGCGGCAATTTCTATGCGATTTTTCCCCATGGCGTGCTGGTCGGGCTGTTTGCACCGGTATTCGGATTTGCCTGCCTGGCCCTGACGCTGGGGCTGCGCAACTTCTGGCGCGACGTGCGGCCCTTGTCGGCCTCGGGTACTGCGGCGCCGATCAGTGCGGCAGCAGGCGCACAAGCCGCCCAT
>CAIKZV010000356.1 GCA_903831925.1 uncultured Burkholderiales bacterium | reverse complement strand
GGGCGTGGCCGGGAAAGCCCGTGGCCAGGCCGATCTCGACGTTGCGCTTTTCGTATGACGCCAGCCACGGCTCGGCCTTCATGGCGTCCTTGCGCACCATGGGGCCGGCCTCCATGGCGGTGTGGATCTCGTCGCCGGTGCGATCGAGGAAGCCGGTGTTGATGAAGACCACCCGCTGGCTGGCCGCACGGATGCACTCCTTGAGGTTGACCGTGGTGCGACGCTCTTCGTCCATGATGCCGATCTTGACGGTGTTGGCCGGCAGGCCGAGCGCCTCTTCGACATGGGTGAAGATGTCGTTGGCAAAGGCCACTTCTTCCGGGCCGTGCATCTTGGGTTTGACGATGTAGACCGAATGCGCGACTGAATTGCGAAGGCCGTCCGTTTTCTTGAGGTCGTGCAGCGCGATGGTGACCGTGCACATCGCATCGAGCAGGCCTTCGAAGGCCTCGTTGCCGTCGCGATCGAGCACCGCCGGGTTGGTCATCAGATGCCCGACATTGCGCACCAGCATCAGCGAGCGGCCCTTGAGCGAGATCGATCCGCCGGTGGGAAGCGTATAGACGCGATCGGCTGCAAGGCGACGCTCAAACGACCCGCCGCCCTTGGCGACCGTCTCGACCAGCGTGCCGTTCATCAGGCCCAGCCAGTTGCGATAGGCGAGCGCCTTGTCGGCAGCATCGACCGCAGCCACCGAATCCTCGCAATCCATGATGGTGGTGATCGCCGCTTCGAGCATCACGTCGGCCACCCCTGCCGGATCGGTCTTGCCGATCGAATGCGCCGCATCAATCACGATCTCGGCATGCAGATAGTTGTGCTTGAGCAGCACCGCCGAGGGCGCCTGCGCGGTACCGCGATAGCCCGCAAGGCGCGAGGCATCGGCCAGACCGGTCGGGCCGGCGGCGGTCTGGGCGACGAGCGTGCCATCGACGATCGAGTAGCCGGTGACCGCGGCATGGCTTGCGCGGGCAAGCGGTGCGATCTCATCGAGAAAGCCCTTGGCCCAGGCGATCACGCGTGCGCCTCGAACCGGATCGTAGCCCCCGGGCTGCGGTGCATCGCCCATGGCATCGGTGCCATAGAGCGCGTCGTAGAGGCTGCCCCAGCGGGCATTGGCGGCATTGAGCGCATAGCGGGCGTTCATGACCGGCACCACCAGCTGCGGGCCGGGAATGCTGGCGATTTCGGGGTCGACGCCTTGCGTCTCGACCTTGAAGTCGGGCCCTTCGGGCAACAGGTAGCCGATCTCCTCCAGGAAGGCGGTGTAGGCTGCGGCATCGTGGGGCTGACCGCGTCGTGCGGTGTGCCAGCCGTCGATCATCGACTGCAGAGCGTCGCGCTTGTCGAGCAGGACTCGATTGCGCGGCCCGAATTCATGGACCAGCGATGACAGCCCCGTCCAGAAAGTGTCGGAGGCGATGCCGGTGCCCGGCAGCGCTTCACGCTCGATCATGTCGTACAGCGGGCGGGCGACCTTCAGGCCGTGGATGTCGATGCGGTCGGTCATGGCATGAACCTTGGTAAAAAAAGCGGATGGAATGAGGAAAACAGGGAGAAGGACGTGGCGTCACGCGAAGCAATATATCGTCGGCGAATGCGGCGCTGACGCGAAACCCGCCATCGTATTCGCTATTATCGCCCGATGGCAACGCTCCCTTCGCCGCTTGCGGCCACTCAACGTGAAATCAGCGGCGCGGCAGGTCGGCTGGCGCTCTATGAAGCCGGCAGCGGCTCTCCGGTGCTGCTCATCCACAGTATCAATGCCGCTGCCACGGCCTATGAGGTCCGACCGCTTTTCGAGCGGTTGAGCTCAACGCATCGGGTATTTGCCATCGATCTGCCCGGCTACGGTCGCTCCGAGCGAGGTGAGCGCCGCTACGACATCGCGCTTTTTACCGCAGCGATCGACGACGCACTCGATGAGATTGGAAAATCTTGCGGCGATGCGCCGGTCGATCTGCTGGCGGTGTCTCTGGCGTGCGAATTCGCTGCGCGTGCCGCGGTGCGCCGCCCTGATCGCATCCGCACGCTGACGCTGGTGACACCGACCGGCCTCGATCAGCGATCGGCGGCGCTTGACGGCGCGCCCGGCCAATCGCGCGAGGTGCCCGGCGTGCATCGGGTGCTGACCTGGCGGTTGTGGAGCCAGTCCCTGTTCAATCTGCTGTCGAGCCGTGCGAGCGTGCGCTATTTTCTGAAGCGCACCTGGGGCTCGCCCGCCATCGATGAAGGCCTGGCCGACTATTGCGTGGCGAGTGCAACTCAGCCGGGTGCACGTTATGCGCCGCTGTCGTTTCTGTGCTTTCGACTCTTTGCCGCCGATGTGCGCAGCCTTTATGCGCGGCTCCCGATGCCGGTCTGGGTGCCGCATGCCACGCGCGGCGACTTTCGCGATTTCAGCAGTGCCGATTTCCTTCGCTCGCGCGTCAACTGGCGATTCCAGCCTTTCGAGGCCGGTGCGCTGATGTACTTTGAAATGACCGATGCCTTTGTGGCCGCCTGGCGGCGGTTTCTCGAGGATCAGACCTGAGGCGCACCGCTGATGAGTGAACCCAACCCGATCGAACTGAGCCCCACCGAGGCTCGTGTCCTGGCGGTACTGGTCGAGAAGATGCATACCGTGCCCGACATCTATCCGCTGTCGATCAATGCACTGCTTGCCGGCTGCAACCAGAAGACCAGCCGTGATCCGGTGATGGAGGTGAGCACCGCCGACGTTCAGGAGGCACTCGAGTCGCTGCGACGCCGCTCGCTGGTGATCGAGTCGAGTGGTGGGCGGGTCATGCGCTATGCCGAAAACGCCAAGCGCGGCCTGGGACTGCCTGGCGAGACCGTGGCGCTGATGGCCACGCTCATGCTGCGCGGGGCGCAGACCGCCGCCGAATTGCGCGCCAACTGCGAGCGTCTGCATCGATTCTCCGATGTCTCGGCGGTCGAGGCCTATCTCGACGAGCTCGCGGTGCGCCAGCCGCAGGCCTTCGCGGTGAAGCTGGCCCGTCAGCCCGGATCGCGTGAATCAAGGTGGATGCACCTGCTGTGCGGCGCGCCGTCGGCCGCGATGCTGGTCGGTGGAAATGACAGTGATTCGCCGGCGGCGTCCGACCGACTGGCGAACGCCTCGCCTCGCGACGCCGGTCTGCCGTCACCCGACTGGCAACGCGAATTCGAGACGCTGCGGGCAAGGGTCGATCAGCTCGAGGCGCAAATTGCCCGGCTGGATGGGTTATTGTCGGGGTCATAGCACGTTCGCCACGCGCTGCTGCTGCGATCAGCCAACGCGCTGACAGGCACTGAGCTGACAGGCACTGAGCTGACCACTGAGCTGGCGTTGAATGAAGCCTTGAATCGGGCCTGAACCAGCCCTGCGGAGACCTGCCTTGATCGATTGCTATTTCGACTGCTCAAGCCCCTGGACCTGGCTGGGTTTTCGCAGCATGCAGCCGATCGCAGCCGAGTTCGGTGTCGAGGTGAACTGGCGCCCGATTCTGGTCGGTGGCGTGTTCAACAGTGTCAACCCCAGCGTCTATGCCTCGCGAGAAAACCCTGTGCCGGCCAAGCAGGCCTATATGGTCAAGGATCTGGCTGACTGGGCGAGGCATTGCGGCCTGACAATCAACTTTCCGCCGGCGGTGTTTCCGGTCAACAGCGTCAAGGCGATGCGCGGCTGCATCTGGCTGCAACCGCAGGGCCTGCTGGTGCGGTTTGCCGAGGCCGCCTTCGAAGCCTACTGGTCGCATGATCAGGACATTTCGCAGGATGCGGTGCTCGCCGCGCTGTGCGAGCAATTAGGCATCGACGTCAAGGCCTTCTTCGCAGGGATCGCCGAGCAGGGCGTCAAGGACACCCTGCGGGCCAACACCGAGTCACTGATCGCGCTGGGCGGCTTCGGCTCGCCCACGGTCTTTGTCGACGGTGACATGTATTTCGGAAACGACAGGATGCCGCTGATTCGCGAGGCGCTGCGGCGTCGCGTGGGCAAGGGCGCCTGAGATCGCACCCACCTTCCACCCACCCTTCACACAGGAGAACGACATGGGACAGATGATCGATTTTGCGCGGCCCGATGGCCGCAAGACCAAGGGCTATTTCGCGTCAGCCGGCGCAGGCCGTCCTGGCATCGTGGTGATCCAGGAGTGGTGGGGGCTGAACGACCAGATCTGCGGCGTGGCCGATCGCTTCGCACGCGCCGGCTACAACGCGCTGGCGCCTGATCTCTACGAAGGCCGGGTCACGCAAAAACCCGATGAGGCCAATCACCTCATGACCGGTCTCGACTTCCCGGGCGCCGCCCATCAGGACATCCGCGGTGCGGTGCAGTATCTGGTCGCTCAGGGCGGCAAGGTCGGTGTGATGGGCTTTTGCATGGGCGGCGCACTCACGATCGGCGCTGGGGTGCATGTGCCCGAAGTCTCGGCGGGCGTGTGCTTTTACGGCATTCCGCCGGCGGCCTTTGCCAATCCTGCCGACATCAAGATTCCTTTTCAGGGCCACTTCGCCAACCAGGACGACTGGTGCACGCCGGCTGCGGTCGATGGACTCGAGCAGGCGATGAAAGCCGCCGGCCGCGCGCCTGAGCTCTATCGCTACGATGCGGCTCACGGATTTTTCAACGAGCGTCGTGGCGACGTGTACAACGCCGACTGCGCGCAGCAGTCCTGGGATCGCATGATGGCTTTCCTGGGTCAGTCGCTTTGATCAGTGGTCGACCATGCGGTATTCGATGCTGTTAATCGGGGGTATCTGGTGATGAGGAGTCGTTCATGAGTCTGGCCTTCGAGGCTGTCGTCCTGCCTCCCGCGGCGCACGAGATGCGCAAGCGGGTGCGGTCCTTCCTGCACGAGCAGCTTGCAGCGGGTGCGTTTACGCCGAGGTGCTCGGGTTGGACGATCTTTGATCGCGAGTTTTCGCGCAGTTGTGGTCAGGCCGGATTCATCGGATTGACCTGGCCGCGTGAGTGGGGCGGGCAGGCCCGCTCCACCCTTGAGCGCTATGTGGTGGTCGAGGAGCTGCTGGCCGCCGGCGCGCCGGTGGGCGCCCACTGGATCGCCGATCGGCAAAGTGGCCCGCAGATCCTGCGTCATGGCAGCGACACGCTCAAGGCGGCGGTGCTGCCCGGTATCGTGCGCGGCGAGCTTTTCTGTGCAATCGGGATGAGCGAGCCCGACTCGGGTTCAGACCTTGCCAGTGTTCGTTCGCGCGGTGATCGGGTCGACAATGGCTGGCGCATCAACGGGCGCAAGATCTGGACCAGCAGCGGGCATCTGGCCGACGTCATGATCGGACTGTTCCGCACCGAGCCGGCCGACCCCAAGCGCCGTCATGCCGGTATGACGCAGTTTGCGATCGATCTGAATTCGCCTGGCATTACCCGGCGCGCAATTCGCAATATCTCCGGGCGCGAGGATTTCAGCGAGATCACCTTCGACGATGTCTTTGTGCCGGATACCCATGTGCTGGGTCAGGTGGGCGACGGCTGGAAGCTGGTGACCGGCGAGCTGGCCTATGAGCGCAGCGGGCCGGAGCGCTTTCTGAGCGTTTTTCCGCTGCTGGTCGAGTGCCTGCGCGCGCG
>CAIKZV010000355.1 GCA_903831925.1 uncultured Burkholderiales bacterium | reverse complement strand
CGCCACCCCGAGCGCAATGCCGGCCACCGACAAGGCCGAGATGAACGAGATGAAACCGTTGCGGGTGCCGGATCGCCGGCCGCTGCGGGTGTAACGAAGGCCAACGAAAAGCTCGTAAGGCAGATTCAAGTTGGCTCGGGCCGAGTGGGTTGTGGGGCGCGGCAGGCCCTTGGGGCCACCGAACCGGACAGGCAAACCGCGATCGGGATCGCGGGCCAAGGCGACGAAGTGTGCCATATTCGAAGCACTGCCCTGGCGCCGCGAGGCTGCGTGGCCCCGCAAGCGCACCGCGCTCGCAGCGCGCCTTCTCAGCCTGACCGCGCCGCTTTTTTGCCGATCCCGCTTTTTTATCTTTTTTTCTCTGTCTGCGCGCCTTTCCCGTGAACCCCATCCGAACTGCCGAGAGTCGACCCGCGCTGCTGCTTTCCGCCAGCCTCGTCGACCCCGCCTGGCTGGGATCGGATCGACTGGCCCAGGCAGCACGCGCGCCCGGCTTCGCTGCACTGGCGCGCAAGGCGACCTTTGGCAACACAAGCGATGTGAACACTACGCATCTGCCCGAACCAGGCCATGAAGATTGGCTGCAAAAGGCCTTCGGCCTGCCTGCAGGTGAGCCGATCTCGGCGTGTTCGGCGCTGGCAGACGGCGCCTTGCAGGCCCGCTGGCGCCTTGATCCGGTCAATCTGCATATCGGACGCGATCATCTGGTGCTGACCGATCCGGCGCGACTGGGGCTTGGCGCCGCCGATGCCCGGTCGCTCGCGGCGTCTGTTGATGAGCTCTTTCGCGACGAAGGGCTGACGCTGATCGCCGACCATCCTTTGCGCTGGTATCTCCAGGAGACCGACCCCGCGCGCGGCCTGCGACTTCAGACCCGCTCGATGCTCGCGGCGCTCGGGCGCAGTATCGACGCCTGGCAACCGACCGGTGACGACGCACGCCGCTGGCGACGAATCGTCAACGAAGTCCAGATGAGCTGGTACAGCCACCCGGTCAACGATCGACGCGAATCACTCGGGCTGATGGCGATCAACAGTGTCTGGATCGAAGGCCCTTGTCCGGGTGGCATCAACGCCCAAACGTCGGCAACATCGACCAGGCAATTCGCGGCTGCCGGTCGAATTGCCACCCGGCGCAGCGCAGCCCTGCAGCCCGACAGCGCCGATCACGATCTGCAGACCCTCGACCTCACCCCACCCTGCATCGAGTCATCGATGGCACTCACCATCGATGACCGGCTTTTCGAGGCCCTGTGCAGCGGCGATCCGCAGCGCTGGATGCAGGCCTGGCAGTCGATCGACCAGGCCTTCTTCGCTCCAATGGCAGGTGGGCAAGCGCCGTGGCAGCACGGCGCCACGCTGATCCTCGCAGGCGACGGCCTGTGGCGTGAGATTGTGCTTGGCACGCAGCCGCGATGGCGCTTCTGGCATCAAGGCCCGAGACCCGAGACATTGCTCGCCGGAGCCGCCGCCCGATGAGCCAATCTGCCCGACTTGCCGCCCGAAGGCTCGACCCGGTGGCACTTGCCCGCCTGAGCGCTGCAGGTGTCTCGCCGCTGATGGCACGTCTCTACGCCGGGCGGGGGATCACGTCGGCAGCGAACATCGGCGGCACCCCGGCCGACCTGCTTGCCCCCTCGCTGATGCTCGGCGCAGGCGATGCCGGCGTGCTGCTGGCTGACGCGATTGCCGCGCGGCGTCGGCTGCTTGTGGTGGGCGATTACGATTGCGACGGCGCCACCGGCGTGGCGGTCGGTGTGCTTGGTCTTCGGGCAATGGGGGCAGTGGTCGACTATCTGGTGCCCAACCGCTTCGACCACGGCTATGGCCTGACACCCGAAATCGTCGAACTCGCGCTTGAGCATCCGCGACTGGGTCGCCCGGATGTGCTGATCACGGTCGACAACGGCGTGGCAAGCCTGGATGGCGTGGCTCGTGCCCGCGAGGCCGGCCTCCAAGTGCTGGTGACCGACCATCATCTGCCCGGCCCTGCCCTGCCCGATGCCAATGTTCTGGTCAATCCGAACCAGCCCGGCTGCAGCTTTCCAAGCAAGCATCTGGCCGGCGTCGGCGTCATGTTCTATGTCCTGCTCGCCACCCGCGCCGAACTGCGTGAGCGCGGCACCTGGCAGGGGCGCACCGAACCCAATCTGGGCGAGCTTCTCGATCTGGTTGCGCTTGGCACGGTCGCTGACGTGGTTCGTCTCGATCGCAATAATCGACTGCTGGTGGCGGCCGGCCTCAAGCGACTGCGTGCAGGGCGCGCTCGCCCCGGGCTGCTTGCCCTCCTGCGGCTGGCCGGCCGGGAGCCGCGAACCGCATTGAGCCAGGACCTCGGCTTTGCGCTCGGCCCCCGCATCAATGCCGCCGGCAGACTCGCCGACATCACGCTGGGCGTCGAATGTCTGCTGGCCGACGATGAAGACCAGGCTGCCCAGCTTGCGTCAAAACTGGATGCCATGAACCGCGAGCGCCGCGAGATCGAAACCGACATGCGCGATGAGGCGCTCGCCGGCGTTGGCGACCCCGATCCGGCCGCCCGCACCCTGATCGCCTATCAGCCGAACTGGCATCAGGGCGTCATCGGCCTGGTGGCCTCGCGCCTCAAGGAGCGATTCGGTCGGCCCACGATCGCGCTGGCCCGCGACGACCGCCAACCCGGGCTGCTCAAGGGATCAGGCCGTTCGATTGCAGGCGTCCATCTGCGCGATGTGCTCGACCACGCCGACCGGCGCTCGCCCGGCGTGCTGCTGCGCTTTGGCGGGCATGCCATGGCTGCAGGGCTGACCCTGAACGAAGACCGGCTCGACGACTTCAGCCGCGCCTTCGAGGCCGCCGTGCGTGAGCTTGCCGACCCGGCCTGCTTTTCGCCGGTCATCGAAACCGACGGTGCACTCTCACCCGACGAGTTCAGCGTGGCAACGCTGGCCGAGCTCGACAGCGAAGTCTGGGGTCAGGGATTTGCCGCCCCGCTCTTCATGGACCGCTTCAAGGTGGTCTCGCAGCGACTGATCAAGGATCGGCATCTCAAGCTCGACCTGATGCTCGGCAAGCGCCGCATCGCGGCAATCATTTTCGGGCACACCGAGCCGCTCGGCCCGGAAGCGACCCTCGCCTATCAGTTGCAGCGCGACGACTGGCAGGGCGCCAACGGCGTTT
>CAIKZV010000354.1 GCA_903831925.1 uncultured Burkholderiales bacterium | reverse complement strand
GATGCCGGTTTCGACCTGGTGCTGGTGGGCTACTACTCGAGCTCGGCCGAAGGCTTTGGCGTGGCCTCCTATGCCGCTGCCCATACCCGCCGACTGGGGTTTCTGATTGCGCATCGACCGGGTGTGCTGGTGCCGACGCTTGCGGCTCGCACTGTGGCGACGTTTGATGCCCTGTGGGGCGGGCGCCTGGCCCTGCACATCATCGCCGGCGTGACCGATGAGGACATGCAGCGCGATGGCGATTTCACCGCCAAGGACGAGCGTTACCAGCGTGCCACCGAATACCTCGAAGTGATGCGCAAGGTCTGGACGCAGACGCAGCCCTTCGATCACGAGGGCCGCTTCTACCGGTTTGCCGATGTGCGCACCGATGCGCGGCCGATTCAGAAGCCCTATCCGCCGCTGTTTTTCGGAGGCTCCTCGGAAGGCGCGCTGGTGATGGGTGCTGCGCAATGCGATGTGTTTGCGATGTATGGCGAGCCGCTGGCCGATACCCAGGCGCGCATGAACGACTTTCGGGCCCGGGTGGCCGCACAGCACCGCCCGGCACCGGGGTTCAACATGTCGTTTCGACCGATCATCGCCGAGACCGAAGGCGCGGCCTGGGATCGCGCATCACGGGTGCTCAAGGACCTGAAGGACGGCGGCGCCATGCCCACGCGTGCGCTGGATGCTTCGGCCGAGCGCCTGGTCGAGATTGCCTCGCGCGGCGATGTGCACGACGAGCGTCTGTGGATGCCGGTGGCGGCACTGGCCGGTGGCCGGGGCAATTCATCGTGTCTGGTGGGCACACCGCAGCAGGTGGCCGAGGCCATGCTCAAGTACTACCGGATGGGCATCCACTCGTTTCTGATTCGCGGCTTCGATCCGGTCAATGATGTGAGCGAGTACGGGCGCGAACTCATTCCCAGACTCAAGCTGGGGGCGCAGGAGATTGACGCAGGCTAGCCTGCGGGCCGATACGGTATGCTCCCGCGGGTCTTCGCTGCTGGCACCCTTTGCACCCTCGATGCCCCTATCTCCCGCTGACGAGCCTGTGCTTCGTGCCGCGACGGGATCCGCGCGAGCACCTGACCGGACCATCGTCCTCCTGCTGATCGCAGCGCTGGCTGGCGTGCTGCTGATTCGCCTCGGACTCAACGCGCTGTTGCCGCTGGCAGATACCACCGAGGCTCGCTACGGCGAGATCGCGCGCGTCGGGCTCGCCCACGGCTACTGGCTGATGCCTCATTCATCGCCTGAGCTGCCCTTTTTTGCCAAGCCGCCGGCATCGACCTGGCTGGCGATGGTCTCGGCAACCCTGCTTGGCGTGAGCGAGTTTTCCTTGCGCCTGCCCTCGCTGCTGACGATGGCGATTGTCATTGTCATCACCATGCGGCTTGCCGCCCGTGGCGGCCCGATCAAACAGGTCGCGCCGCTGTTTGCCGCGCTGGTCGTGGCGAGCGCGCCACTGGGCTTCATTGCCGCCGGTGCGGTCATGACCGACGCGGTGCAATGCCTGGCGATCACAGTGGCGATGGCCTGCGCCACGAAACTGATCACCGCGAGTCCAGATCGCCGCGCGACATGGCGCAACGGTTTCTGGGCGGCGGTTGGCCTCGGTACGCTCGCCAAGGGGCTGGCCACCGTGGCACTGATCGCGTTTCCGATCTTTCTTTACGGGCTGGCCCTGCGGGCACCCTGGCAGACTTGGCGGATGTTTTTCTCGATCCGCGCGCTGGCGCTGGCGCTGGTGCTCGCGCTGCCCT
>CAIKZV010000353.1 GCA_903831925.1 uncultured Burkholderiales bacterium | reverse complement strand
GGCCAAATCGGCACGGCTGTGCCACAGGTCGGGCTGAAAGGGCCTGCTGTCGCTCAGACCGCGAAGACACCGTGGCACACTGCGCGCTCAACTTTCAACCAATACCCCTCAGCACCTATCGACATGTCCCGAAAGGACTGCCTCTGCTGGATTGCCCTTGGCACCCTTGGCATCAGCGGGCTTTGCTCCGCGCATGCCCAAACCCTGCCTTCGGTCACGGTCACCACGCCTGCGGCCGATGAGACCTCGCAGACTGGCACCAGCCTTCGTGGCGCCGAGCTCGACCGGCGTCGCGCAGTATCGCTGGGCGATACCCTCGATGGTCAGGTGGGCGTGAGCTCGAGCGGCTTTGGCACCGCAGCAGGCCGCCCGGTTATCCGAGGGCAATCGGGCTCACGGGTGACGGTCGCCGAAAACGGGCTCGACGCCCTCGACGCCTCCGACATCAGCCCCGACCATGCGGTGACCGTCGATCCGCTGGCAGCCCGCCGCATCGAGGTGCTGCGCGGGCCGTCGACCCTGCTCTACGGCGGCAATGCAGTCGGCGGCCTGGTCAACAGCATCTCCGACCTGATTCCGACGACGGCGCTGCGATCGGTGAGCGGCGATCTCCTGCTGGGCGCCGACTCGGCCTCGCTCGAGAAGCTCGGCGCGGTCCGCCTGCGCGGCGGCAATCTCGGCGGCACCGGCCTGGCACCGACGCCGGGCGGCGGCAGTCTGAACTGGACGCTCGGTGGTTTTACGCGCGATGCAAGTGATTACCGCATCCCCGGCAACGCCACGCTCGGCGACCCGAGCAGCGCCAGCGGGCGCCTGCCAAACAGTTACAACCGAAGCACCGGCGCCTCGGGGGGCGTGTCATGGGTCGATCGCTGGGGCGTGGTCGGTCTGTCGCACACCGAGCTGCATGCCACCTACGGCACTCCATCAGAGCAATCGGTCTATATCGATCAGCGCAATCACCGCACCGAAGGCCTGCTCGAGCTCGACCAGCCGGTCAGCTGGCTTGAGTCGCTTCGCGTGAAGGCGGCTCAGGTTCGCTATCGTCATCAGGAGATCGATGCGAGCAACGGCGAGGTAGGCACCCAGTTCGACAGCAACGGCTACGACGCCAGGCTCGAGGCCGCCTACCTGCCGATCGCGGGCATCAGCGGGGTCTTCGGCCTGAACAGCCGTGATCGCACGCTCAGCTCGAGCGGCGCCGAGGCCTATATCCCGAGCACCACCGACCGCCAGAACGCCGCCTTTCTGACCGCCGCGCGCGCCTTCGGCGACGCCCGGCTCGAATTCGGCACGCGGCAGAGCAAGGCGCAGCTCGATCCCACCGGCAACCCGCAGCTGCCGGTGCGCGATTTCACCCTGAGCGATTATTCGCTGGGCCTGCAGCTGCCGGTGCGCGGCCCGGTCGCGCTGTCGATCAACCTCGCGAGCGCCCAGCGCGCGCCCTCGGTGCCGCAGCTCTATGCCGACGGCCCGCACGCGGCCACCGCCACTTACGAGATCGGCAATCCGACGCTCGACAAGGAGCGCTCGCACAACATCGAGGTGTCGATCGGATCGGCCGCAACGCCGCTGCGCTGGAAGGCCAGTGCCTTTCAGCAGCGCTTTGAGAACTACATCGCGGGCTTTGCCACCGACGTCAACAACGACGGTATTGCCGACCGGACCAACGATGCCGGGACGATCGTCAATTCGCCGCAGGACCCGACCGCCGGACCGTTGCAGCGCATCGCCTACCAGCAGGCGCCGGCGCGGTTTCGCGGGCTCGAACTCGAACTCGGCTGGCGGCCCGAGAATTCATCCTGGGGTTGGCGCACGTTCGCCGACACGGTGCGCGGCACGGTCGACGGCATCGGCGATGCGCCCCGACTGCCGCCGGTGCGGGTGGGTGTGTCGACCGACTATGCCTCGGGCCCCTGGACCGGCTTCGCGTCGGTGATGTACGCCGCCCAGCAGAACCGCACCTCGCCCTTCGAAACCCCGACACCGAGCTATACCCGGGTCGACGGCGAGATTGCCTACAACTGGAAGACCAGCAGCACAGGCTCGACCACGTTGTTCGTGGCCGGCCGAAACCTGCTCAATGAAGATATCCGGCTGTCGACGTCTTATGTGAAGGACACCGTGCCGATGCCCGGCCGATCGTTCTACGCCGGGATGCGCGTCAGGTTCTGACCGACGCCCGACCCGCTCAGTCGACGCTCAGTCGCCATAGAGCTTCTGGCGAAGTTCGCGACGCTGCTGAGCCTCGAGCGACAGCGTCGCGGTCGGGCGTGCCAGCAACCTCGGGACGCCGATCGCGTCGCCGGTCTCTTCGCACCAGCCGTAGTCGCCCGAATCGATGCGGGCAAGCGACTGCTGGATCTTCTTGAGCAGCTTGCGTTCGCGATCGCGGGTGCGCAACTCAAGCGCGTGCTCTTCTTCGATCGTGGCGCGGTCGGCCGGATCGGGAACGATGACGGTTTCGCGCAGATGCTCGGTGGTCTCACCGGCATTGGCGAGCAGTTCGCGTTCCATCTGCTGCAGACGGGCCCGGAAAAACTGGAGCTGCGCCTCATTCATGTAGTCTGCCTCAGGCATAGCGGTCAGCTCTGCCTCGGTCAGCGGCTTCAATGCTTTGGTCACAGCCATGTCGATGTCCTGTGTGACTCGTCCAGCACGGCGGGGGCCGTCAGGCGAGGCACTGTTGTAATCCCTGGATGAACATGTCCTTCGGCAGCTTTCTGCCGATGAACACCATCTTGCTGGTCGGCTTCTCGCCGGGCTGCCATCGTCTGCCCAGATCGGCGCCCATCATCTGGTGAACGCCCTGAAACACCATCTGGCGCTCGGAGCCTTTGACGAAAAGGACGCCTTTATACCGCAACATGTCTGGGCCGTAAACCTGCACGATCCCGCCGAGGAAGTCCTCGAGCTTGGTCGCGTTGAAGGGTTTGTCCGACTTGAAGATGAAGGACGAGACCGCGTCATCGTGCTCGTGGTCGTCGTTGGTGAGGAAATCGGGGGTGAGCTCGAGCACCGCATTGAGGTTGAAACCGCGGATGTCGAGGACCTCGTCGATCGGCACATTGCCGAAGTGAACCGGCTTGATCGGCGCGCGCGGATTGATGCGCTGCAGACGGGCCGTCAGCGCCTTTTGCTCGGGCTCGCCGACCAGGTCGACCTTGGACATCAGGATGCGATCGGCAAAGCCCACCTGCTCGACCGCCTCTTTGTGCTCGGAGAGCTGCTGGTCGCCATGTCGGGCATCGACCACTGTGATGACCGCATCGAGCAGGTAATACTCGGCGACATCGTCATCAATGAAGAAGGTCTGGGCTACGGGGCCCGGGTCGGCCAGGCCGGTGGTCTCGATGATGACCCGCTCGAAATTGATTTCGCCGGCCTCGCGGCGCTCACGCAGATCGCCCAGGATGCGGACCAGATCGCCGCGCACCGTGCAGCAGATGCAGCCGTTATTCATCTCGACGATCTGCTCTTCGCGGTTTTGCAGCAGCAGCTCGTTGTCGACACCCTCTTCGCCGAATTCGTTTTCGATCACGGCGATGCGATGGCCATGCTGCTCGCTCAGGATCCGGTTGAGCAGCGTGGTTTTGCCGCTGCCCAGAAAGCCGGTCAGGATCGTGACAGGAACATTGGGTTGAGCCATGGGACAGACCTGTTCAATGCCGGCTGCTCGCCTTGCAACCCGGGTCGGGTGCGGCTTGGCCGAAGAAACATAACCTTCGATCATACATCGAACCGGCGATGTGCCGTCAGTCGGACGACAGCTAGAGCCTTGCAGACGCCGGGCGGCCTTACATCCGCCGCAGCAGCAGGCCCTTGAGATATTCGCCTTCGGGATGGGTCATCAGCATCGGATGGTCGACGCCGGCGGCAAGCCGCTTGAGCATCTGGGCATCGACCCCGGCATCGAAGACCGCGCCGGCGATGATCTTCTGGAAGAGATCGAGCGAGACCGCACCCGAACACGAGAAGGTGAAGAGCAGGCCGCCCGGAGCGAGCAGACGCAAGGCCTTGAGGTTGATTTCCTTGTAGGCCCGCGCGGCGCGATCGAGGTGGTGGGCCGATGGCGCGAACTTGGGCGGATCAAGGACGATCAGGTCGAACTGGCGACCCTCGGCGAGCATTGCCTTGAGCGTGTCGAAGACATTGGCCTGCAGCCAGGTCGAGGTCGTCTCGAAGCCGTTGAGCTTTTCGTGGTCGGCCGCCATGGCCAGCGCCTCGGCGCTGCTGTCGACCGAGGTCGCCTCGATCGCACCACCCTGACGGGCCGCCAGCGTAAAGCCGCCGGTGTAGCAAAAACAGTTGAGCACCCGCCGGCCGGCCGCATTGGCGCGCACCAGCGAGCGGTTGTCGCGCTGGTCGATATAAAAACCGGTCTTGTGACCGGCCACCACATCGACCCGATAGCGCACGCCCTCCTCGGTCACCAGCACCGGCGTCGGTTCGCCGCCGCGCAGCGGGCCTTCGCTCGGGGCGAGCCCCTCGCGTTCACGGGCGGCCGCATCCGAGCGCTCGTAAATCGCGCGGCAGCCGGTGGCTGCGGTGAGCGCCTCGAAAATGGTCTCGCGCCAGGGCTCGATGCCGGCCGACTGGCACTGCACGACCAGCTGATCGCCGTAGCGGTCGACCACCAGACCGGGCAAGGCATCGGCCTCGCCGAAGACCAGCCTGACCGCGGTGGTCTCGGTGGCCAGCGGCTGGCGACGCGCCACGGCAGCGGTCACGCGCGCGGCGATCAGCGCAGCATCAACCTGCTCGTGCTCGAGAAAGCTCCAGGCCCGGGCACGAATCATCGAGGTCGGACTGAAGGCCGCCCAGGCGAGAAAGCTGCCGTCGGCGCCGATCACCCTGACGGTGTCGCCGGCCGCCGGATGACCGATCACCCGGTCGATCGCCATGGCATAGACCCAGGGATGGCGGCGGCGCAGCGACTTTTCCTTGCCTGGCTTGAGTTTGAGGAGGGGCTCGGTACGGGTCATGGGGGTCGCCTTCAGCGCCGCGAACGGGCGCGCGGGTGGGCGGCATCATAGACCGCCGCCAGCCGCTGGAAGTCGAGCGAGGTATAGACCTGGGTGGTCGCGATGCTGGCATGGCCGAGCAATTCCTGGACGGCACGCAGATCGCCGCTCGATTGCAACAGGTGGCTCGCAAAGGAATGGCGAAGCACATGCGGATGCACCTGCGAGGGCACGCCACGCTCGATCGCCATGCGTGAAATCAGCCGCTGAACCGCCCGGGCGCCCAGTCGGGGGCCACGGCTCGACAGAAACAGCGCATGCGGATCGGCGCCCGGATGCAGCGCCAGCCAGGCACTGCGACAGGCAAGCCAGGCATCGAGCGCCGCCAGGGCCGGCGCGCCGACCGGCACGGTTCGGCGCTTGCCGCCCTTGCCGCTCACCAGCACCTCGGCTTCAGAGCGGGACAGCCAGCCGCTCGATCGCCAGGCGGGCGTCTCGACATAGGCCGCATCGAGCCCGATCAGCTCGGACAGGCGCAGTCCGCTTGAATAAAGCAGCTCGACGATGGCCTGGTCGCGCAGGGTTTCGAAGTCGGCGGACGGCGCCAGGGCGAGTGCCCCATCAGCCGCCGGCGGCTCGACCATGCGCATCGCGATATCGGGTGACAGCGCCTTGGGCAAGCGACGCGGACGTCGTGGCGCCCGCACGCCGCGCGCCGGATTGGTCGCAAGCTCGCCGTCGGCGGCGAGCCAGTCGAAAAATCCGCGCCAGGCCGACAGGCGACGGGCGATCGAGGTGGCCGCCAGCCCCTCGCGCGAGGCCGCAGCGACCCAGCGGCGCACGTCGGGCTCGGCGATGTCGGTCCATGCGCGAGCGCCGACCAGGCCAGCGAGCACGTTAGCTCGCGCCGATAGCCATCGAGCGTTCTGGGCGAGCAGCCGCGCTCGGTCTGAAGTCGAAGCAGATAGGCGTCGATGGCCTGCACAGGCGACATCGACGCTGCACTCATGCGAGCAGGCGAGACAGGGCAGCGCTGGCGGTTTCGGCGATCCGCTCGAGATAGGCGGTGCCCATCGAGGCCTGGAAACGTGCCGGATCGGGCGAGCCGAGCACCAGCAATCCGAAGGATTCGGGGGCGGCGCCTACCCGCATCGGCAGCAGCGCAAGCGAGCGGGTCTGCGAACCACCGCAGGCCAGCCAGGCCGCCTCGGGCACCTCGGCATTCAGGCCGCAGTAGGGCTGACGCAGTTCGTCGATCCGGGTGTGGGTTGCTGCCGGCACCTCGGCGGCACAGGCGAGCGACTGGTGCGCCTCGGGCAGCCGCCACAGACGCAGCGCCACCTGCGGCACCGAGAAGCCCTCAGCCAGCCCGTCGGTGACGATCGCGGGAAGACGGCGCAGATCGCGCTCGCGCAGCAGATCGCGCGTCCAGCGCTGCAGGCGCTCACCAATCGCATCGTTTTCGCGACCGATGCGCATCAGATCGGCCAGCCGCATCTCGAGGACCTTGTGCTTTTCGCGCAGCACGTCGACCTGCCGCTCGACCAGCGAGACCGCCCTGCCGCCATGCGGATGCGGCACGGTCACCGACGCCAGCAACTCGGCGTGGATGTCAAAAAAACTCGGGTTGTCGCGCAGGTACTGGGCAACCGTGTCGCCGCTGATCGGGCTTGTCATATCGGTGTTTCCAAGAGAGGTGATGCCGCTGTCGCCGCATCAAGGTCGATTTCGCCGCTGAAAACCGATTCGGCGGGCCCGGTCATCAGAACGTTTTCGCCCTGCCATTCGATCGTGAGCAGCCCACCGCGGGTGACGACATCGACCCGCGCCGCAAGCAGTCCGCGCCGGATGCCGGCCACCACCGCGGCGCAGGCGCCACTGCCGCAGGCCAGGGTCTCGCCCGAACCGCGCTCGAAGACGCGCAGCCTGATCCGGCTCGGCGAGGCCACCTGCATGAAACCGGCATTGACCCGACGTGGAAATCGCGGATGCGACTCGATCAGCGGCCCTTCGGTAGCGACCGGCGCGGTATCGACATCGGCCACCACCTGCACCGCATGCGGATTGCCCATCGAGACCACCGACATCAGACGCTCGCCGCCGGGCAATGCCAGCGGCCAGAGCTGATCGCCGCCATGCGCGACCGGCGTCAGACCGCTGCTGTCGAAGGGCACCCGCGAGGGCTCGAGCACCGGCGCGCCCATGTCGACCGTGACCCGCCCGTCGTCTTCGAGGCGCGGCACGATGATGCCGGCCTGCGTGCGCACGCGGATCGAGCGCGCCTCGGTGAGGCCCTGATCACGCACAAAGCGCACGAAACAGCGCGCACCGTTGCCGCACTGTTCGACCTCAGCGCCGTCGGCGTTGAAGAT
>CAIKZV010000352.1 GCA_903831925.1 uncultured Burkholderiales bacterium | reverse complement strand
TCTGCTGGTGGTGAACACAGCGGAATGAACCCTTAGCCAAGGTGTGGCGCAGTGTAGGAGCGCGGTATTTCGTCACAGCAACGGCCCATCCCCGAACGGATCTCAGGCGAGCAATCAAGTTGATTCGTTCGGCCTAAGGCCGACCAACCATCGATTCAATAAAAAAACCCCGGGTCGCCCCGGGGTCTGTTCTCTATCCGATTCACTGCGGCAGCCAGGCGGCGCAAGCGCCGTCTGAAGCCTTGCCGAATCGTGCTGCCGAGGCTGATTACTCGCCTGCAGCAACCACTGGGCGGGCGAACGGATCGGCGCTGCGGGTCCACTTGGTTTCGCAACCGGTGGCGTTGCCGCTGGTGCCGTCAGGCTGCGTGGTCGGGCCAGGGTTGGCGCACACGCTGCTGTTGGTCAAGGACGCGACGATGGCGTCGACGATGGCCTGCTGGGCATCGCCAAGGTCACCACGGCTTTGCATGGTCGCTTCACCAACGTAGGTGTAGAGGCCGTTGCGGGTGTTGACGCGATCAGTGGTGGAGGCGTTGTCAGGCGAGACACCGTCAATGCGAGCAACGGCATAGGTATTGGCGGCGGTCAGACCGGTCAGACCCGTTGTGTCCTTGGGCAGCTGACCCTTCTCAAGGCTCGAGATGCCAATCGCCGGGATGCCCTGGGCGGTCGCTGCGATCATGCAGGTACGCAGGTCACCCGACGAGAGATTCTCGACATATGCGACTTGCTGGCCCGACCAGTTGCCGCCGGTGCCGATCGTCGAGCTGGTGTTGTCGCCTTTCGGTGCAGCGCCAGCGCCGAGGAAGAAGGTGTTGGCCCAGGCCTTGGTGCCCGAGGTGGCCGGGCGGGTGCACACCGCAACCTTGGTGGTGTTCGCAGGCGTCGGGTCGCTGATGCCCAGTGCCTTGAGTGCCTGAGCACCGTTGTAGGCACCTGCCATCAGACCGGCAATGGTCGGGGTCGCAATGCTCTGGCTGGTCGACAGACCCAGCGGGTAGCTGTTGGCGGTGCCGCCAAGCGACGTGGCCAGAATGTTGCTGATCATGATGCCGAACTGCATGCCGTTCACCGGAACGACCACGGTCGTCTCATTGGCGGCCGAGTCAGCCTGCATCGCGGTGTAGAGCGTGGGGTAGGCGGTGGCGAAATTGCCGAAGACAGGGTTGAACTCACGCGACAGCACGGCGGCGGTCGGTGCATTCGGGCCGGAGAAAGCGGTTGCATTGATGTCCGAGTAGCCGACGTCCGGGATCGACGAATTCGCTTCGGTCGTAACGCCGGAGCAAACGAGTCCGGTGCAGGTGTTCAGGTTGAGCTTGGGGGTCTTCGCGCCGGTGCCGTTGTAGAGGACCGGGTTCACGCCGAAGTTCGAGCCAAGCGACGAGAAATAAAACACTGCGTTGCCGCCGGTAACTGACGAATTGCAGGCGATCGCGAAGAACTTGCCCGAGTAGGTGCCGGAGGCGGTCCACTCGTTCGAGTCGGTGGTGGCGGTGCCACCGCACATGGCGGTCTTGACGGCCGCGCGGATCGTGGCGGCGTTGGCGGTGGCGCCCGACAGGAAGAGCTGGGTCGGAGCGGCGAGGGCTTCGGCAGTGGTGATACCAGCGGCGTGGACGTTGCCGATCAGGCCGAAGGCGGCGACGAGGCCGGTGCTGATAAGGGTGCGTTTCATGTGATTTCCTGAAATGGTTTGGGTTATGCGTGAGAAGCGATCAGGCGCGAGCGCGGCGGCGGGCGATCATGCCCACCAGGCCAAGACCGGCCATCATGAAAGCCCACTCACCGGGTTCCGGCACGGCTGCAGTGAAGGCGAGGTCGCCGTTGCTGTTGAGGGTCCAGGTCGAGACATATTTATCGACCGCGGCATAGTCGAGGCCGTTGAACGAGAAGTTCTGGACGGTGGCGTTCGTGGCGCCGTTGTTGTTGTAGACCGCAGCAAAGCGCATGACGTCACCGATGTTGCCGGTCGGTGCGAAGGTTGCGGTGGTCGCGGAGGTCGACTGGCCGTAGAACAGCTGCTTGGAGTAGGTAAACGAGCCGTTGCCGGTGCCCGAGAGAAGGCTCGAGCCATCGGTGACGCCAGCCTGACCGGTCAGCGAGTTGGTCTTGGTGATGAAGACCGTCTCGTTGCTGATGGCCGACTGCAGCTTCGAGTCGTTCAGACGATTGGCGGTCGAGGTGCCCAACATCTGGGTCGCCGTCTTGTTGGTCGTCATCATCATGCCGAGCGAACCGATGCCGTCGGTGTCAAAGGTCGAATTGTCATAGATCGAGTACACCGCCCACTTGGCTGATGTCAGGCCGGTCGCGGCTTTGAAGGCGTCCCAGTTGGCGTCGCCGGCAAGCGTGACGTTCAGGTTTTTCGATCCGTCGAGTGCGTACTTGTCGTTGGGCAGGAAGTCGGCAAAGGTCACGCCGAGATCTTTGACGAAGGTGTTCTCGGTCGTGCCGGCCAAAGCCTTGACAACCAGGAAGAGATCGCTGCCCGAGGTCGCGAAATTGGTGTTGATCTCGGCGAAGGCCGGGGCGATCGACGCGGCAGCCAGCGCCGACGCGATCAGGGTTTTGCAAAACTTCATGAGAATTCTCCAGATGGGTGGTCGATTTGGGCAGCCGCATAGCCTTGACCGCCTCGGGACGAATTCTGGAAATCTTTGATGAACCAGCGACGCTGTCTGAAGCGTTTCGCCTGATGCCTTCGGACTATTGGCTTGATGCCGACGGCGGCATCGTTAGTCTCAGTTCTGACGCGACCTTGTCTTGTCCGAGGCCGTCAGTCTTGCGAGTGCGGCCGACCGATCGAGCGATTCGGCCAGCACGATCGGCGACATGCCGTTGGCGTCAGGCAGCGTGGGCGAGGCGCCGGCGCGCAGCAGGATATCGAGGAGATCAGTGCGATCGCGCTCGATCGCCACATTGACCGCCGAGGTTCCGCGGCTGAATGCGGTGTTCGGATTGGCGCCGCGCGCC
>CAIKZV010000351.1 GCA_903831925.1 uncultured Burkholderiales bacterium | reverse complement strand
GCTCAGGCGCGACGAGATGCTGCGCTACAAGTCGCCGGTCGAACTCGCCCTGATGCGCACGATCAAAAACGCCTTCGATCCGCTGGGCATCATGAATCCGGGCAAGCTGATCGGTTGAGGTGAATCTGATCAGCGCTCGCTCATCGATTCGACCACCTCGGCGACCAGCGCCGACGCCGGGTCCGCCAACGGTGCGACGATCGAAAAATGATCGGCATCGCTCACCACTTCAACCCTGACGCGCCGGCTGCCATTCGAGCCCCAGGCCGCAGCAAGGTCGCTCGCCTGGCGCAGATATTCCGGGCCTTCCAGGCCGCCCACCCGAAGCGTCCAGTCGCCCTGTGCCGGAGCGCTCATCAGGATCGGGCTGTTTCGCCGGGCCTCGGCATCGCTCATCGCCAGCGTGTCATTCAGATAGCAGTGCCTGATCGGCTCAAGGTCATGCAGCCCGCTGAAGGAAAAACCGCCAGCCGGCGCGAGACCAGGCGGCACAGCGCCTTGCGTGGCCCAGTCGGTCGCCGCCACCGCCATGCTCAGATGGCCGCCGGCCGAATGCCCCGCCACCCACACCCGCTGCGGGTCACCGCCGAACGACGCGGCATTGGCCAGGGTCCAGGCCACTGCGGCGCGCGCCTGCTGCACCACCTCATCCATTCGCACCTTCGGCATCAGGGTGTAATCGATATTGACCACCGCCACGCCGTGGGGCACCAGGCCGAGGGCGACGTAATCGGTCGAGTCCTTGCCGAGCGCCATCCAGTAGCCGCCATGGATGAAGACCAGCACCGGCGCGGGGCCGGGGCCTGCGGCCGGAAAAACATTGAGCAGATCATCCGCGCCCGGGCCATAACGCACATCCAGACGGGGCGAGAGCGAGCGGCGCGCATGCTCACCGTCGCTGCCCCTGCGGTCGATCTGCACCTGAAACCCCGGCACTTTCTGGCGATTGTTGTACTGCGCATCGAGCGCGCTCTGGTCGTAATGGCGATAGACGGGTCGTGTCATGGTCGAGGTCAAAAAAGAGAGCGGTTAAGATCGGCATCCCATCGAGATGCCTCCCACTGTGCCATGACCGACCGCCAACCGCCCGCCAGCGCCACCCCTGCTACCCCTGCTTCGGATACCGAACGCGCCCCGCGTGCCATCCGTGTCGTCGACCTCAAGGAATTGCAGGCACGACAGGCCGGCACAATCGTCGACCATCTCGGCATCGAGTTCCTGGAGATCGCCCCGGACAAGCTGAGCGCGCGCATGCCGGTCGATGCCCGCACCAAGCAGCCCGCCGGCATCCTGCATGGCGGCTCGTCGGTCGTGCTGGCCGAAACGCTCGGCAGCGTCGCCGCCGCGCTGTGTCTTCCCCCCGGTCAGCGACCCGTCGGGCTCGACATCAACGCCAACCACATCCGGTCGGTCACCGAAGGCTGGGTGATCGGCGTGTGCCGACCGATCCATATCGGCCGCACCACCCACGTCTGGCAGATCGAGATTCGCGACGAGGCCGAGCGGCTGGTCTGCGTGTCGCGCTTTACCGTCGCGGTTCTGGGCTGAAACTGCGCTGATGCCGGTGAAAACGCCGGGAAAAACGCCTGACGAAATCGCCCGGCGAAGGCTGCGCTAGCGACTGGCTACCGGGCCGAGGCTGCTCGCCGGTGTCAAGGCAGACGCGGATGCAGACGTCAATGCCGGCGACATCGCAGCTTGCTGGGCCTTCAGGACACGACCGGTGTCGTAGTTCCAGCGCCGCCAGGCGGCCAGAACCAGGTTGGGATATTCGGGCCGCCCAAGGCTGCCGTTGTATCGGCCCAGCGCCCGATAGAGATCGCCGCGTTCGATGTCGATGTAATGGCGCAGGATGACGCAGCCATAACGCAAATTGGTTCGCGAATCGAACAGCCCTGCAGGATTGCCGTCGCCGATTTCGCGGGTCCAGAAGGGCATGACCTGCATGTAGCCGCGCGCACCGGCGCTCGAGATGGCATGGCGGCGAAAATTGCTCTCGACCTCGATCAGGCCAAGCACGAGTTGCGGATCGAGCCCGGCGCGCTGCGCCTCATAGCGGGCCATCTGCAAAAACTCGACGCGCTCGAGATAGCTTGGCTTGTGACGCGCCGGCAGACGCTCGGACATGCCGGACAGCCAGTCGACTTTCTCGAGACCGGAGGCATAACGCGGCTCGGGCGGCGACCGATCACGAAGTGCAGCAGCCAGCGCGCTGCGCACCGAGTCAGACAACTGCTCATTGACCTGGGCACCCGCCATGGCAGGGCCTGATGCCAGCAGCGAGACTGACACCGCGGCGAGCAAGGCCACACCGCGCAGCGCACGCCGGCCGGGAAAAGGGAATTTAAAAATAGTGCGCAGTGATCTCAACACGTCTGGAGCAAGTCTTTCACCGCCTGCGCTGCCTCGGCCAGCGGCGCCAGCGTCATCGACATGCCTCGTCGAACCGTGAGCTCGATCTGACCGTCCTTGAGGCCCCGCTCGCCGATCGTGACCCTCAGCGGTACACCGATCAGTTCCCAATCAGCGAACATCGCGCCCGGCCGCTCATCGCGGTCGTCGAGAATCACATCGATGCCCGCCACCATCAGCTGATCGTACAGAGCGATGGCCGCGCTGCGGACGTTTTCCGAGCGCAAATAGCCTAACGGCGTAATCACGACCTCGAACGGTGCGATCGACTTAGGCCAGACGATGCCTTTTTCGTCGTATTTCTGCTCGATCGCGGCCGCGGGCAGGCGGGTGACACCGATACCGTAGCAGCCCATCTCGATCGGCTTGGACTTGCCGTCTTCATCGACAAAGACCGCGTTCATCGCCGACGAATACTTGGTGCCGAGATAGAACACATGCCCGACCTCGATGCCGCGCTGGATCGACAGCTTGCCGCGACCATCGGGTGACGGATCGCCCGCGACCACATTGCGCAGATCGGCCAGGACGACCCCACCTTCGCCCGGCACCGGCAGATCACGGCCCCAGTTGACCCCGGTGTAGTGATGGTCGATCTGATTGGCGCCGCACACGAAGTCGCTCATGTTGGCGACGGTGCGATCGACCACCAGACGCACCGGCTTGACGGTGCCGATCGGCCCGAGATAGCCCGGCAGACAGCCGAAATGCGAGACGATCTCGGCCTCAGTCGCAAAGCGAAAACCCGCCAGCCCGGTCACCTTGCCGGCCTTGATCTCGTTGAGCTCATGATCACCCCGGATCAGCAGCAGCCAGACCTGCGTGCCGATGATGCGGGCGGGGGCAGCCGAATCGTCGCCATCCTTGACCGGCTCGCGCTCATCGACCGCCAGCACCAGTGACTTGACCGTGCGCTCGAGCGGTATCCCGAGCAGCTCGGCCACGTCTTCGCAGCGGGCCTTGCCTGGCGTCGGGGTGCACGCAAGTGCCTGCGCGGGCGCGGCGCGTGCGGCGATCAGCGGCAGCGCCTCAGCCAATTCGACATTGGCGGCATAGTCAGAATCAGGACACCAGGCAATCGCATCCTCGCCGGTCTCGGCGATCACCTGAAACTCGTGGCTCGCCGAGCCGCCGATCGCGCCGGTGTCGGCTGCAACCGCCCTGAATGCCAATCCCAGACGATCGAAGATCCGGCCGTAGGCATCGAACATGACCTGATAACTCGCCAGTGCCGAGGCGCGGTCGCGATCGAAGGAATAGGCGTCCTTCATCGTGAACTCACGCCCTCGCATCACACCGAAGCGAGGCCTGCGCTCGTCGCGAAATTTGGTCTGGATGTGATAGAAATTTTTCGGCATCTGCCGATAGCTGCGCAGTTCCTGGCGAGCCACATCGGTGATCACCTCTTCGGAGGTCGGCTGCACGATGAAATCGCGGCCATGTCGATCCTTGACGCGCAGCAGTTCGGGGCCGTACTGCTCCCATCTCCCCGACTCCTGCCACAGCTCTGCCGGCTGGATCACCGGCATCAGCAGCTCGATCGCGCCGGC
>CAIKZV010000350.1 GCA_903831925.1 uncultured Burkholderiales bacterium | reverse complement strand
CGAAGTCGGTGTGGATGGCGGCAGCCGCCTGCGGTGCGGTGGCGCCGACGCGAACCGTCCAGGCGCGGACTTCCTTGGGACCGCAGGTGAAGTAGGTCTGCAGACCGAGCAGGGTGTAGGCCGCGCGAATCACGCGATTGAGGCCCGGTTCGGTCATGCCCATGTCGGCCAGAAAGACCGCCTTGTCCTCGTCTTCCATGTCGCCCATCTCCGCCTCGATCGCGGCACACACCGGCACGACCACTGATTTCTCGGCCAGCGCCATGTTGCGCACCGCATCGAGATGCGGATTGTTCTCGAAGCCGTCTTCGCGCACGTTGGCGACATACATGGTCGGCTTGGCGGTGATCAGGCACAGCGGCTTGATCAGCGCGCGTTCGTCGGCGTCGAAATCGATCGAGCGCACCGGCCGGGCTTCATTGAGCACCGCGAGGCACTTCTCGAGCAGGGGCAGCATGCGAGCGGCTTCCTTGTCGCCGCCCGAGCGCGCCTGCTTGGTGTATTTCGAGTGCGCCTTCTCGACGCTGGCCATGTCGGCGAGCGCCAGTTCGGTGTTGATCACTTCGATGTCGGACAGCGGGTCGACCTTGCCCGAGACATGCACCACGTTCTCGTCGACGAAACAGCGCACCACATGCACGATCGCATCGGTCTCGCGGATATTGGCCAGGAACTGGTTACCCAGACCCTCGCCTTTGGAGGCACCGGCCACCAGTCCGGCGATATCGACGAACTCGACTGCCGCCGGCAGGACCCGCTCGGGCTTGGCGATGGCCGCAAGTTGCGCCAGGCGCGGGTCGGGCACCTCGACGATGCCGACATTGGGCTCGATCGTGCAGAACGGATAGTTCTCGGCCGCAATCCCGGCCTTGGTCAGGGCGTTGAAGAGGGTGGACTTGCCGACATTAGGCAGTCCGACGATGCCGCATTGAAGACTCATTGAGATACTGTCCGCACACCGGTTAAAGGTCGATTGTATCGCCGCAGGTCTTGCGGCCCGAACCGCAGTGTGTCCGGAAAAAACAAACCGCCGACTTCCGTGAGGAAAGCCGGCGGTCGCTCAAGGCTCGGATCGGCAGGTGCCGATCGCGATTCCTCGAGGTCTGGCTGAGACTTACTTGGCGACGCGGGTCACTGCGACG
The DNA here is from genome assembly GCA_903831925.1 of uncultured Burkholderiales bacterium. Classification (GTDB taxonomy): domain Bacteria; phylum Pseudomonadota; class Gammaproteobacteria; order Burkholderiales; family Burkholderiaceae_E; genus UBA4615. The sequence continues at coordinate 1,215 of CAIKZV010000350.1, read as the reverse complement.
GCCACTGCCTCGACGTATTTCAGTTCGACCTGATCGCCGACCTGAACCGCGGCCAGCTTGACCGGATCCTTGACCTTGAATTCTTTCAGGCCGTCGCGAGCACCACGCAGGGTCACGATCTGGCGCTTCTTGTCGACCGACCAGACATTGGCAATGATGATGGTCTCGCGGCCGGCCACGGCGCCAGGCATGCCGCCCTTCGGTGAGATCACAACGCCTTCGCGTTGAACCATTTCGCGGATGCCGTCGCTGCCGGGGCTCTTGATCAGGTCAACCGCCAGCGCCTGGAGGTGCTTGAGCACGACGGTGTCGCCGACCATGATCTGATCGAAGTTGCGCACATCGGGGCCGGCAACCACCGACATCGAACGGCCTTCTGGTCCGGTCAGGACGATGCGGCGGGTGGCCTTGTCGATCGAGTCGACGCGCGCCTTGACGGTCACGACTTCCGCGGCGCCACGGCCTTCGACCATGGTGCTGGTGGTTTGCGCAGCCAGCGGCAGCGCGGTGGAGAACAGGGCGGCGACCACGAGAAGTTGCAGGGGGACTTGGCGCATAGGATCCTCTTTGATTTGTTGAAGGTTGAGCGACGGGAGACTGAAAAAACGCGTGGGCGAGTATACCCGCGGGCTCATGACGCAATGCGTGTGGTGCGTGAAACCGGTGTCGCAGTGTTGTCCTTCGGCGCCGCGATGGCCCGGCCTGCGCTCAGCATGCCGGCAGCAAGACCCGCACCCGCCAGTGTCATGAAGGTCGGTGACAGGTCGGCCGTGCGCCCCGGAATCATCGTCTGGCTCCATTCAAGCAAGGCTGTGATGGTGCAAGCGGTCACGACCCAGACCAGCGTGCGGCCGCTGAGCACCTTGCCTGCGGCCACGACGGTCATGCCGAACCATCCGAAGAAGGCGGCAAGCTGCATGCCCGCAATCGGATTGCCCTGCAACAGGTTGATGCGCCACTGAAAGGGCACCATCAGACCAAGGCCTGGCTTGAGCTGATAGGCGCTGACCGCCACGCTGGCTGCAATGAGGGTCAGTGCGGCCCGAGTGCGAAAGCCCGATCGCAGAATCACCAGCACCATCAGCAGCGCCCCGGGCAGTGTCAACAGGCGCTCGGGGCCAAGCGGCATCGTGCCCGGAAGCATCAGCCGCCATCCCATCGCCAGTGCGGCGAGGGCAGGCAGCCCCACGACCGGCAGTGCCGCATCGCGCCGGG
>CAIKZV010000349.1 GCA_903831925.1 uncultured Burkholderiales bacterium | reverse complement strand
GATCGAATTCGCCCGCAAACTCGGCTTTCTCTCGTTTGCCCGGCTGCAATTTGTCGTGGCAACCGAAGGCCGTGGCGTCGGGGCACTGATGAAATCGGTTGATGAGGCCATTGCTGCGGCCACTGCCAAGCTCTCGACGCCACGACTGACCCGATCAATGATCGAAGCGGTCGAGCGCCAGCAGCCACCGCGTCGCGGCACGATCAGGCCCAAGCTGCGCTATGCCCACCAGGGCGGACAGAATCCGCCGATTGTCGTCATCCATGGCAACTCCCTCGATAAGGTGCCGGACAGCTATCGGCGCTATCTGGAGGGCTGGTTTCGTGAGCATTTCGAGCTTCAAGGCACGCCTTTGCGCATCGAATTCCGTACCTCAAGCAACCCGTATGCGCGGTGACGCCGGCGAATCCTTACGGGTTTGTCGGCTGCTTCGTCCGATAGCCAACTCGCGGTCAATTCGCTAGATTCATCCGGTGACACTTGCCATGCGGCGTTTCACCCCCACAACCAACAAGAAGATCAGGTAGATCCGGAGCCCCGATGAGCAATAAAGGACAGCTGCTGCAAGACCCATACCTCAACCTGCTGCGAAAGGAGCAGGTGCCGGTGTCGATCTATCTGGTCAATGGCATCAAGCTGCAAGGCCAGATCGATTCCTTCGATCAGTACGTGGTTCTGCTTCGCAATACCGTGACGCAGATGGTCTACAAGCACGCGATCTCGACCGTCGTGCCGGCGCGACCGGTCAACTTCCAGGCAGAAGGCAGCGAAACCTGAACAAGACTGAATCCCCGCTTTCCCGGGCGCTGCTGATCGGCGTCGCACTGGGCCGCGAGCGCCGAGACGAGGCCTCACTCGATGAGTTGTGCGCGCTGGCCGAGTCGGCCGGTCATATCGTGGCTGCCCGGCTGATCTGCCATCGCCCGCGTCCTGATCCGAAGCTGTATATCGGTACCGGCAAGGCCGAAGAGATTGCGGCCTTGCTTGAGGCTGACGGCACTCAACTCGTGCTTTTTGACCATGAAATCTCTGCGGTTCAGCAGCGTAACCTCGAGCGCCTTTGGAAGGTTCGAGTGCTCGATCGCACCGAACTGATCCTCGATATCTTCGGGCAGCGAGCCCGCAGCACCGAGGGCAAGCTGCAAGTCGAACTTGCCCAACTGCAGCATCAGTCTTCGCGTCTCGTGCGTGCGTGGAGCCACCTCGAGCGCCAGCGTGGCGGTATCGGCGTGCGGGGTGGGCCAGGCGAAACACAGCTCGAGATGGATCGCCGCATGCTGGGAAACCGCATCAAGCAGGTGCGGGAGCGTTTGGCCCGCAGTGAACGCCAGCGCCAGACCCGCCGCAAGTCACGCGATCGCAATTCAGCGTTCAAGGTGTCACTGGTGGGATATACCAATGCCGGCAAGTCGACCCTTTTCAACGCGCTGACCGGCGCTGACACCTACGCCGCCGACAAGCTCTTTGCCACCCTCGACACCTTGTCCCGAAAGCTCGTCCTGGGTCCGGGCTGCGAAATCGTTCTGTCCGATACCGTCGGTTTTGTTCGTGACCTGCCGCACCAGCTGGTTGAGGCCTTTCGCGCCACGCTCGACGAAACCGCGCAGGCCGATCTGCTGTTGCATGTGGTCGATGCGGCTGCTCCCGACAGGACCGAGCAGATCGAACAAGTGCAGCGTGTTCTGGCCGAGATCGGCGCAGATCAGGTCCCTCAGTGGCTGGTCTGGAACAAGATCGATCTTGCCGGTCTCGAGCCTGATATCGAGCTGGACGGCTGTGGTAGCATCCACAGGCTTTTCTTGAGCGCCCATACCGGTGCAGGCTTGCCGTTGCTTCGAAGGGCGCTGTCCGCCACCTCCGGCACACGAGGCCTCGAGGCTGGTATTTCCTCTCCCGACTTATTGATCAACCCCAACGGCCTGCCAGATGTGGACCCGAATTCGCGCTTTGTTGTCGCTCAATGATCCGGGCTGGGGCCGCAGTGGCTCGTCGGGTCAGGACGATCAGCGTTCCCGTCAGCAGCGCCCCGGTGGTGGCAATGACGGCCCGCCCGACCTTGATGAGCTCTGGCGAGATTTCAATCGTCGTCTGAACCGCGTGTTCACCAAGGGTGGCGGCAGCGAGCCGCCGCGTGACGGCGGCGGTCAGTCCGGTCCGTCCTGGCGTGGTGCCGGTACCGGCCTGGGGCTTCTGCTCGGCGTGGCATTTCTGCTTTGGTTGGGCAGCGGTTTTTACATTGTTCAGGAAGGACAGGCTGCCGCCGTGTTGCGCTTCGGTGAATTCCGCTACATGGTCGAATCCGCCGGCTTCAAGTGGCATATGCCTTATCCGATCGAGACCGTCGAGCCGGTTGATGTTCAGCGCTTGCGTCAGGTCGAAGTCGGCTACCGCACCAATGTCAAAAACAAGGTTGCCCGTGAATCACTGATCCTGACCGGTGACCAGGCCATCGTCGATCTGCAGTTTGCGGTTCAGTACCGGATCACCGATCCGAAGGCATTTCTCTTCAACAACAATCCCGGCGGTGCACCCGAGGAAATCGTGCGTCAGGCCGCCGAAACCGCGGT
>CAIKZV010000348.1 GCA_903831925.1 uncultured Burkholderiales bacterium | reverse complement strand
GCACCTGCGCATGGCCGAGGTCGTGCAGCAGCGTCGACATGACGCTCAGGCTGGCGCTGTCTTCATCATTGAAGCAGGCTCGATCATCGGCACCGGAGGTTCGGTACAACAGTTCGTAACCCATGAGTCGACCAACTCGATCGATGATCGGCTGACGGCCCAGAAAGGCTTGCGGTTGTTCAGACATGGTCGCGACTCTCGAGAAACGGTCGTTCCATTATCGCGACGGGTCACGACGATACCGTGCGGGATTTCATCAGCGCGGACCGGCGGCATCTGAAGACCGCCGGGCGGCATTTTTTGCGCTCAAGTCTGGCAAGTTCCTGCCGAAACGCGTACACGAAGTGCCACACTTGAGGCCTACCCGCCCTCAGAAGACGCTTTCTCGGATAAAAATCAGGTCGTCCGGGCGGATCGGGTCATCGAGCCTGGGCTCGATCGGCTCGAGTTTTCCATCGGGTTTGCGGCGATTCACCTTCACCCCTTTGTCGGTACCGCGAAGCGTCAGACCGCCGCCCTTGGCAATCGCCTGAGCGACGGTCATACCGCGATCGACGCCATACATGCCCGGACGCTGGACCTGACCATAGATGTAGTACTGGGGCGCCCGACTGACATAGATCACGTCGCCCGCCTGCATTGGCGGGTCTTTCGACCGGTTGCCCGAGGCAAACATGTCGACCATGTCGATCTCGATCCGGGTTTCCTTGCCGTCCCGGGTGGTCACCAGCACCACTTCATCGGCACCTGCGGGCGTGACGCCGCCGGCCAGCGAGAGGACCTCTGACAGTCGCATACCCGTGGTCTCCAGCGGATAGCGCCCGGGTCGCGTCACATTGCCCAGCACCGAGACCTGCTGGCTTCGAAAAGTGGTGATGTTGACTGTGACTTGAGGATTCTGCAGAAACTTTCCATCACGCAGGCGCTGCGCGATCAGCTTTTCGATGTCGGTGCTCGACATGCCGCCGATGCGCACCGGGCCGAGCAGCGGATAAGAGATCACACCGGCCTCCGACACCCGTGCATCGACGCTCAGCTCGGGGCTCTGGAAGACCTGGATTCGAATCGCGTCTCCCGCCCCCAGGAGGTAATCATCGCGAGGGGTTTCGGTGGCGGTCTGCTGTGCCAGGGCAGGCGCCAGTCCGGCCATCGCCAGACAACTCGCTGCAAGCAGCAGCGCGCCGAAAACCCGAACCAGCCTGAACAATGCGCAGCGTGCCATGTTGATACTCCTGATTCGTCTAAGGTCAGAACGATGCCCGCACGCCAATACCGAACCAGTTGTCGGTAAACGCGTACTGGGCGTAATTTGAGGTTCTGTCGATGCGGGCGGCATCGGCAAACACGAACACTCGTCGGGCAACTTCGTAGTTCAGGCGCAGTCCGACCTCATTGATGTTGTCCTTGCGTACCGGCGTGCCATCCAGGACAAAGCCCGGGTCGCCCTTGTAGCTGCGCGCGGCGAAGGCCAGTACGGCATCGACGCTCGTGCGGGCGCCGACCTGCCAGGTCGGGCGAAAGGCGATGCCCATTGCATCGATGTAGTTGGCGGTCGGCAGCGTGGCGCTGTCGATGGTTCGGAAAATCGCCGCGCGCATCGTGACCGCTCCCGACAGCGGCCACTCGAAGTCCAGGCCACCCGTCACGCCGGAGAAATCTCGCTGCGAAACATTCTGGTAGCTGCGGCGGGTGTAGCCCACATTGCCGCTGATCCGGCTGGTATCGGTCGGCCGATAGGTGATCCGCATCAGCGCCGCGTCCTGGCGGTAGGCGTTATCAACCGCATCCGGCAGCAAATTGCCGTTGGCATCGAAGACCTGCTGATTCGGATAAGTGCCCTTTTCGTGGCGCCAGACAAAATCGATTTCGGTCGCGCTGCCGGCAGCGGCCCGGCGCACACCGAGTTCGGTACCGACCCGGTTGAAATCAGACGCCGACTGCGACGCGAGCGAGTTGGTGCCGACCGCGTCGTCGACGGCTCCGATCACCGCCCAGTTCTGCGTCATGCGAAAGCCGAACAGGGCACGTCCGAATTGAAGATTCTGAAGATTGTTCTGGCCGCCGGGAATGGCGTCGAAGGGCGTCTGAAACTGCGCGAATCGGGCGGTCACTTCGCCGAACAGCGGGCGCCCGACCTCCCATGCCCAGGTGCCGCCGGCGGTATAGCCGAGATAGTTGTAGCTGCTGAAGTTGAGGTACTGGGCGGGTTCAAGCGTGGCATAGGCGGTAATGCGCTGCAGGCTGATATCGCGCTCGAATCGCAAACCCAGCATCTCTCGGAAGACGGTATCGCTGGCCCCCCCGGTCACTCGGAAAATGTTGCTGTGATGCTCGATCGAGGCGGCTGTGTCGATGCTCAAGACGTCTTCGACCGGAATCGGAGCCGAAACCGGCTGCGCCAGAGCATTGACCGCTGGCGCCAGCATCGACAGTGCTGCGGTGAGTCGCCGTATGGATGAAGTGGTCATCTTTGGTTCCGTGGCGAAGGCCCCGACGATCGCTGAACGGCTGGTGGCGATCGCTGAAGCGGCTGATTGGCAGACCCAAGCTAGCAGCTTCGAGCGGGCAGACCAATCAGCCGAATAGCCGCCCAAAGTCAATGTGAGCGCTCATTAACATCTATTTTCGAAGACGCATGGCCGGCGGCAGGCCGTGGCTTGTGCGGGCCAAGAACCGCCCGGGTGCTGGCTGTCCAGTCCGGTCGCCGGCAGCTCGGCCGACTGGCGCACATCGCAACGGGATCAGGCGGGGCCGTACCTGGGCCAGCCGTCCGACGCGGTCAGGCTCGGTTTTGCTCCGCTCAGATCAGGCATGCCTCCCACGACACGTCGGGCGCAGATGGGCTGGCTGTCAGCGATCTTCAGCATTGCGGTGCGATGGGCGATCGGCGCAAGCTGGTTGTGGGTACTTCAGAGTCACTTCGGGAGTGCTTCACGAAATTCTCATCTGACCCCGATTTATTTGTTGAATGGCGGCGATTGGGAGGATCAATTGGCACTCATCGAGCACGAGTGCTAATATTTTTCGATCGGGGCTTTGCCCCATGAAAGGAAGTCTGAATGACTCGCGTCTCGAATGCTCTGGTAAGTGCCCCGGAAGCCGCCGGCGCCATGCTGGCCATTCCGCCCGTCGGAAACATCGACGCCTATATTTCGGCCGTGCATCGCGTCCCGATGCTCACCGCCGAGAGTGAGGTTGCCCTTGCACGCCGCCTGCAAAGCGATGGCGACCTTGATGCTGCCCGTCAACTCGTGCTGTCGCATCTGCGACTGGTGGTCTCGATTGCCCGCCAGTACATGGGCTATGGCCTGACTCATGCCGACCTGATCCAGGAAGGCAACATCGGCCTGATGAAAGCCGTCAAGCGCTTCGACCCCGAGCGGGGTGTGCGTCTGGTGTCGTTCGCCATGCACTGGATCAAGGCAGAGATTCACGAGTACATC
>CAIKZV010000347.1 GCA_903831925.1 uncultured Burkholderiales bacterium | reverse complement strand
TTACTGGGGCGCATTGTTCGGCGGGGCGATCACCTCGATTTTGTTCAATATTCCAGGTGAGCCCTGGTCGGTCGCCACCACCTTTGATGGCTACCCGATGGCGCAACAGGGCAAAGCCGCGCAGGCGTTGACGGCGGCTTTCACGTCCTCGTTCATTGGCGCATTTTTCGCCGTCGCGCTCATCACCTTTTTGGCACCGGTGCTGGCCAAATTTGCGCTCAACTTCGGGCCGGCCGAATACTTCATGATCATGGCGCTCGCCTTCACCACGGTGTCGGCAGTGATCGGCCATTCGGTTCTCAAGGGCATGACCAGCCTCTTCGTGGGTCTGGGCATCGGACTGATCGGCATCGATGCGGTGTCGGGCATCACCCGCTATACCCTCGGCGTGCCCGAACTCTTCGACGGCATCGATGTGGTGGTGGTCGCGGTCGGACTCTTTGCGGTCGGTGAAGCGCTGTACGGTGTGATCTATCGCGGCGCCGATGCCACCATGAACCGCATGAGTTCGACCCACATGAGCCGCGACGACTGGCGTCGCTCGATTCCGGCCTGGCTGCGCGGCACGCTGATCGGGTTTCCCTTCGGACTGATCCCGGCCGGCGGCGCCGAAATTCCCACGTTTCTCTCCTACGCCGCCGAGAAAAAACTCTCGAAACATCCCGACGAGTTCTCGCCCAACGGCGGCCCCGGCGCCATCGAAGGCGTCGCGGGCCCGGAGGCCGCCAACAACGCCACTGTCACCGCTGCGCTCGCGCCGCTGCTGACGCTCGGCATCCCGACCTCGGCCACCACCGCGATCCTGCTGGCGGCCTTCCAGAACTACAACCTGCAGCCCGGACCGGCGCTGCTGCAGACCTCGGGCCCGCTGGTCTGGACGCTGATCGCATCGCTCTACATCGGCAATGTCATGCTGCTGGTGCTCAACCTGCCGCTGGTCGGCCTGTGGGTGCGCGTGCTTCGCATTCCCACGCCGCTGCTCTATGGCGGCATCCTGATCTTCTCGACGCTCGGCGCCTACAGCCTGCGCCAGTCGACCTTCGACCTGATGCTGCTCGGCATCATCGGGCTGATGGGATTGGCCATGCGTCGCTATGGCTTTCCGGTGGCGCCAGTCATTGTCGGCATGATCCTGGGGCCGATGGCCGAAAAGCAGCTTCGCAATGCGCTGTCGATTGCACAGGGCGACTGGTCGGTCTTCCTGACCCGGCCGCTGTCGCTGACACTGCTGTGCGCGATGGTCGCGGTGCTGGTGATTCCGTGGTTCCTCAGGCGCCGGGCGGCGGCGTCAGCGCCGGGCTGACCGCGGTCGATGACGCACCGATTTACCGCCCGCGCGTGGGGGCTGATCAAGCCTTACTTCACGAGCAACCTGCGCTGGCAGGCGATCGGACTGCTGACTGCGGTCGTCGCCCTCAACCTGATCACCGTCTATGTCGACGTGCTGCTCAACGAGTTCCAGCGCGAATTCTTCAATTCGCTCGAATCGCGCGACTATGCCGAATTCAGGCACCAGCTCTGGCGATTCAGCGGGCTGGCTGCCGCCTTCATTGTCGTGGCCGCCTACAAGTTCTATCTCACCCAGCTCTTCGAGATGCGCTGGCGCGCCTGGCTCACCGCGCGCTACATCGACGGATGGTTGTCGCAGCGCGCCTATTACCGCCTTGAGCTTGCCGCGACCGGCAATGCCTCGCTTGACGCACCGGCCGACAACCCCGATCAGCGCATCGCCGAAGACGTGCGCCTGTTCACCGAATTCACGGTCTTTCTGTCGATGGGGCTGCTCAACGCGGTGGTCACCCTCGGCTCCTTCATCGCGATCCTGTGGACAGTCTCCGGGCCGCTCACGGTCATGCTGGGCGCCAACGAGTTCACGATTCCGGGCTATATGGTCTGGGTGGCGGTGCTCTATGCGATTGCCGGCAGCTGGCTCACCCATGCGATCGGCCGCCCACTGATCGGGCTTAACTTCCAGCAGCAAAAGCTCGAAGCCGATCTGCGTTACGGCATGGTTCGGGTGCGCGAAAACGCCGAGAGCATCGCGCTTTATCACGGCGAAGTGACCGAGCGCGCCAGCCTGCTCGACCGCTTCGGCAGGGTCATCAGCAACTACTGGACACTGATCAAAGCCCAGAAAAGGCTGATCTGGGCGCAGAGTTTCTACGGGCAGCTGGCGGTGATCTTCCCGTTCGTCGTGGCCGCACCGCGCTACTTCAACGGGCCGCTCAAGCTCGGTGATCTGATGCAGATCTCCAATGCCTTCGGTCAGGTGCAAAGCGCGCTCTCCTGGTTTGTCGATGCCTACTCGAGCGTGGCCATCTGGAAGGCCACCACCGATCGACTGCTGAGCTTCGAGGACTCGCTGCAGCACCTGCATGCCGAAGCCGGCACGATGCTGCATGCGGTCGAGGGCGCATCGCCGGCGCTTCGTGGCGTGCGCCTCGATACGCCAGGGGGCGCACCAATCGTGGCCGACGCGACGCTGGTTGTTGCCGCCGGCGACCGGCTGCTGCTGACCGGCCCGTCGGGCAGCGGCAAGAGCACGGTCTTTCGGGCGCTGGCCGGCATCTGGCCCTACGGCAGCGGGGTTATCGAGCGGCCGGCGGGCAAGGTCTTCTTTCTGCCGCAAAAGCCCTATCTGCCGATCGGCACCCTGCGGGCCTGCGTGAGCTATCCGGCGCCGCCCGACGACGTCAGCGATGACGCGATCAGGTCGGCGCTTCGCGATTGCCGGCTTCCTCAACTGGTCGACCGGCTCGATGAGTCGAGTGCCTGGGACCGGCGTCTGTCGCCCGGCGAACAGCAAAGGCTCGGGTTTGCCCGGGCGCTGCTGACTTGTCCGCACTGGCTCTTTCTGGACGAAGCGACCTCGGCGCTGGACGAGGCGACCGGCAAGGCGCTCTATGAGTTGCTGATCGAGCGTCTGCCGGATGCCGCGTTGATCAGCATCGCGCATGATCCCTCGATCGCGCGATTTCACCGTCTGCGTCGCCATCTGACGCCGGCCGATGGCGGTGCTCGTCTTGGCGATGCCGTGGCGCTCGAGATGCCGCCAGCGGCATCCTGACCATTGCCCGACGGTCGCCCGCCCGTACAATTGACCGGATGGATCAGCGCGGCCCGACCTTTCATGACGATCGCAGCGAGCATGTCGTGCTGGCCGGCGATGTCGGCGGCACCTTCGTTCGCCTGGTACTGGCTCGCAACGGGGCGCTGCTCGGTGTGCCGCAGGAACTCGCCCGCGAACGCTTTACCGATCTGGCCGATGCCTGCGGCGACTTTCTCGATCGGCATGCCGCCGGGCTGAGGGTCGATGGCGTCTCGCTCGGTGCCGCAGGGCGCCTGCAGCAGGGCCAGATCGCACTCACCAACGGCAACTGGCTGATCGACCCGCAAGCGCTTGCCGATGCGCTGGGCCTGCGCCCGGGGCGGGTTCATCTGCTCAATGATTTTGCCGCGCTGGCATGGGCCCTGCCCACACTGCAGGCCGATGAACTCATCGCCGCACCCGGCAGCGCTGCAGCGCTTGCCGGCCGCGGGCGCCCGGTGGGCCTGGCCGATGGCAACCGGGTCGTGGTCGGCCCGGGCACCGGATTGGGGGTGGCCGCGATGATCCGCTCGACCGGCGGCTGGCATCCCCTTGCCACCGAGGGCGGGCATGTCACCTTCGCCCCCGAGACACCCTTCGAAAGCGCCGCAGCGCGGCTTGCGGCAGCGCGTTTCGGACATGTCTCATGGGAGCGGCTTCTGAGCGGGCCGGGGCTGGCGCTATTGCGCGATGCGGCCCTGATCGAGGCGGGCATGGCGCCCGATACCATCGATTCAGCCATGGTGATCGACACCATTGGCCGGGGTGACGCTGCCTCGCTCAAGGCCGCCCGCAGCTTCATCGATCTTCTCGGCGCCTTTGCCGGTGATCTGGCCCTGCTCTATGAGGCCAGTGGCGGCGTCGTGATTGCCGGCGGGATCATGCCCCGGCTTGCCCGCGTTTTGCCGCTCGAGGGCCTGCGAACGCGCTTCGAGGCCAAGGGCCGTTATCGCGCCTGGCTCGCCGGCGTGCCGCTCGATCTGATGGCATCGACCTGGGCGGCATTGCGAGGCGCGGCCGCGGCCTATCTTTGAGTTGTGATCGGCTCAGCACCTCACGACAGGACAAGCCCTGCCGCCTGATTGGTGCCGGCCCTGACGGCATGGGAGAATCGCCCCGCCGCCATCCGGGCGTGTGCGACCCTCACTGGTATTGACCGCCTCCGCCGTGTCCGAGTCCCTCCTTCTCCTGCTGATCCTGCTGCTGGTGGCCCTCCTGGTGACAGCCTATGTGCTGCGCCCGCTGATCGCCAGACCCGCTTCGCGGGCCGAACCCGATGCCGCCGCGGTCGCGCTGGCGGTCCTGCGCGAGCGCCGCAGCGAGCTTGATGCCGCGCTCGTCCATCTGCCCCCCGATTCGCCCGAGCGACGGGCAGCACTAGCCGAATTCGCGATGCAGGCCGAATCCGAACTGCCGTGCGAACCGGTCGATCCGAATCCGGCGCAAGCAACACCCTCGCGTCAGCCGATGCTGGCGGCGCTGATCGCCCTGGTGCTGGTGGTGCCGACCTTCGGCCTTTATTTGCTGGCCGGGCTGCCCGAAGCGGCATCGCCCGAGCTCAGAGCCATGCGCGAGCCGGCGAGCCTGGAAGAACTCATCGACCGGCTGCGCACCCGCCTGCGCGACTCGCCTGCCGACATCGAAGGCTGGCAGATGCTGGGGCGCGCCGAACTGGCGCGGGGCAAGGCGCAAGCCGCGCGCGAGGCCTTCGACAAGGCGCTTTTGCTCGCACCCGACAATGCCCAGATCAAGGTTGACCTTGCCGATGCGATCGCACAGACCCAGGGTTCGGTGCTCGATGGTCGTCCGATCGCGCTGATCCGCGAAGCGCTGGTCACCGAGCCGCGCAATGCCAAGGCGCTTGCGCTGGCAGGCGCCTATGAGGTTCGCCAGGGCAATACCGCCGGGGCGCTGATCAACTGGAAGACCCTGCTGACGGTGCTGCCACCCGACTCCGATCAGGCGCGCCAAATCGTCGGTCTGATTGCCGACCTTGAAGCCGGCCGCGCGCCGCGCGTCGGCCCGGCCACGGCAACGCCCTCCGCCCCGGCCAACGCAGGCGCCCAGGCACCGTCGGCCAGCACCGCATCCGCCGATCCTGCGGCCAGCGCACTGAGCGGTCGCATCGAACTCGATGCAACACTTGCAGCCAAGCTGCGCCCGGATGACACGCTCTTCGTCGTGGCCCGCAGCCTTGATGCGCAGGGCCAGGCGTCCGGGCCGCCGCTGGCGGTGTTGCGGGCACGCGGCGCCGATCTGCCACTTGCGTTCACGCTCGACGACCGGCTTGCCATGAGCCCCATGGCCAAGCTGTCCACCGTGGCCCCGGGCGCTCAGGTGCGAGTGATCGCCCGACTCTCGCGGTCCGGCGAAGCCGCCACCCGCAGCGGCGATCTGCTGGGCAACTCCGATCCGGTCAAACCCGGCACCAGCGGCATGAAGGTCGTGATCGGCAAGGAAGCGCCGTGAGCCACGGCGCCACACCGATTGGCATCGCGTTATTCGGTGGCCTCACGGCAGCCTCGCTCGCGCTGGTCAGGGGTGAGCGCACCCTCTTCGTCGATCTGTCTTTCAGCCTGGCGCCCGGCGAACTGCTGCGGCTCCTCGGCCCCAATGGCTCGGGCAAAAGCAGCCTGCTGCGAGCCCTGCTCGGCCTGACGCCGCTGGCTCGCGGGCAGCTGTTTGACGGCCCCGCCGATTCGCAGGTCCTGCCTCGTGAGCTGTGCGAACAGGCCCTCTATCAGGGCCATGCCCATGGCGCCAAAGGCGAGCTGACCACCATCGAAAACCTCACGCTGGCGGCTACGCTCGATGGCAGTCTGACCACCAGCAACGCAGGGCCGATCCTCGAGGCTGCACTCGATGAGGTCGGCCTGACCCGTCAGCGGCATATCGACACCCGACGCCTGTCGCAGGGCCAGAAGCAGCGGCTGAATCTGGCCCGCTTTGCGATCGCGCTGCGCACAGCAGATCGGCCGCTCTGGCTGATGGATGAGCCGAGTGCTGCGCTCGATGCGAGCGGGCTGGCGGTGCTCGAAGCGCTGCTCGGCCGTCACCTTGCCCGCGGCGGCGCGGCCATCGTTGCCAC
>CAIKZV010000346.1 GCA_903831925.1 uncultured Burkholderiales bacterium | reverse complement strand
GTCTGCTGGGGCTGCTCTTTATTGCGGCCATGATCACCATGGCCGCAACCCTCGCGCTCAAAGTGGCTCCGACGGTCAATGAGTACCTCGCGGTCAAGCGCGCAATCGTCAAGGCTCGCGCCGATGGCGTCGACGTGCGATCGATTCGCGGGGTCTTCGATCGGGCCGCTGCGGTTGACGACATTACCGCCATCGACGGCAAGGACCTCGTCGTCGAGCGCCTGCCCAATGGGGAGTTTGCGATCAGCTTCGAGTACGAGAAGCGCATCGAGGTCTTCGGTCCGGTGAGCCTTGTCATCAACTATCAGGGTGAGACCGGCAAGGCTCCTGCCGATCGAGCCCCCAATTGAGCGTTTGAGGCGCATGCAAAGCGACATGCCCTCCATCCTTGAAGCCCTGCAGGAGCGTCTCGGATACCGCTTTGCCTCGGAGTCCTTGCTCAGGCAGGCGATGACGCATCGCAGCTTCGGGTCTGTGAACAACGAGCGGCTTGAGTTCCTTGGCGACAGCGTCCTCAATTGCTCGGTTGCGTCGCTGCTTTATCAGCGCTTTCCAAGGCTCGACGAGGGCGACCTCTCGCGCGTCAGGGCCAATCTGGTCAAGCAGCAGACCCTGTTCGAGATTGCCCAGCGCCTCGAGATCAGCGGCGGGCTGCTGCTGGGAGAGGGTGAGCAAAAGAGCGGCGGATTCAAACGGCCCTCGATTCTGGCCGACACCCTTGAAGCCCTGTTCGGAGCCATCATGCTCGATGGCGGCTTTGAGGCGGCTCAGCAGGCGATTCATCGCCTGTACGACCCGGTCCTGCGCAATGTCGACCCGAACACCCTCGGCAAGGATGCCAAGACGCTGCTTCAGGAGTGGCTGCAAAGCCGCAAGATCCCGTTGCCGGTCTATCTGGTGGTTGCGACTCACGGTGCCGCCCACAATCAGCTCTTCGAAGTCGAGTGTTCCGTGCCGCGTCTGTCGATTCAGGTGCTGGGCAGTGGCGCCAGCCGCAGGGCTGCAGAGCAGGCCGCGGCCAAACGGGCCCTCGAACAGACTCAAACCCTGATGCCGGCCGCACCTCGCAAACCGCGTCGGCCTGCAGTGCGTGCGGTCGATCCGAGCGGCTCGTCCAATACGCTGGTTGGTGAAAGGGCCTCGCCCCCCTCCCAGATGGATGCCTCACCGGCCGACGTCGGGCGAGCCGGATGAGCGATGAGACCATGATGGGCGATGGCGTTCCGGACGCCAACCTGCCCGAGGCTCCAGGCGGCAGCCCTGACGGCAGCAGCGTGCATCGCTGTGGATACGTGGCGATCGTCGGTCGCCCGAACGTCGGCAAATCGACGCTGGTCAATCGGCTGGTCGGCGAGAAGCTGAGCATCACCTCATCCAAGGCTCAGACCACCCGGCACCGGATCGTCGGGGTGGTCAACCGGCCGGGTGCACAGATCATGCTGCTGGATACACCGGGTTTTCAGACCCGCAACAAGGGCGCGCTCAATCGGGTGCTCAACCGCACCGCCTCGCAGGCGGCGCTGGAGGCTGATGTGGTGGTGCTGGTCGCCGATGCGCACGGCTGGACAGCCGGCGACGATCAGGCGCTCAAACTGGTGCCCGCCGGCAAGCCGCTGGTGGTGGCACTCAACAAGGTCGACGCTGTCAAAGACCGCACGCGAGTGATGGCGCTGCTGGCGCAACTCGGCGCCAATCCGGCGATCGGGGCGATCGTGCCGATCAGCGCGCGAAACGGCCGGCAGGTTGATGCGCTGCTCGATGAGGCCGCGCGTCGATTGCCCGAAGGCGATGCACTGTTCGATGTCGATACCTATACCGATCGCAGCGAGCGGTTTTTTGCAGCCGAAGCGATCCGCGAAAAGATGTTCCGCCTGCTGGGCGACGAGGTGCCTTACCAGAGTACGGTCGTGATCGAGCAGTTCGAGGAGCTGCCTGGTTTGCGCCGGATTTTTGCGGCCATCGTGCTCGAGCGCGAGGCGCAAAAGCCGATCGTGCTTGGCGCAGGCGGCGAGCGCATCAAGCGGATCGGCAGCGAGGCGCGGCAGGATCTCGAGCGCGCCTTTGACTGCAAGGTCTATCTCGAGGTCTGGGTCAAGATCAAGAGCGGCTGGTCCGACAATGAACTGCGACTCAAGTCCTACGGCTATGAATGAGCCGGCGATAGCCGACCTGGCGTCGACTGATTCGGCGGCACCGACCCCTCCACGCCGCATCAGCCCGGCTGGGCGCGCAGCCAACCGGGTGCTGCACGAACCGGCCTTCGTTCTTCATGCGATCGCCTGGCGCGAGACCAGCCTGATCGTCGAGCTGCTGACCCGCAGTCATGGGCGGGTCGCCTGCGTTGCCAAGGGAGCCAAGCGCCCGAGCTCGGCAATGCGCGGGGCGCTGATGCCGTTTCAGCCGCTCAACGTCGGGTTTTCAGGGCGCCAGGAGCTGCGCACCCTGACCTCGGCCGAGTGGTTGGGCGGGATGGCCGCACCCCAAGGCAATGCGCTGCTGTGCGCCTTCTACCTCAATGAGCTGCTGGTGAGATTGCTTCCGCGAGACGATCCGCATCCTGCGCTCTTCGATGGCTACGCCCATGCGCTGGTATCGCTTGGTCTCGATGACTCACCGGAGGCGAGCCTGCGACGCTTCGAATGGCTGCTGCTGCGCGAGACCGGCTATGCGCTCGATCTCGAGCACGATACCGACGACCGTCCGGTGGATGCCGATCGCATGTACGCGATGGTGCCCGGGCGCGGGTTCCTGGCGACGGATGCATCGGATGCCGGTGCGGTCTCGGGCCATACCCTGATCGACATGGCGAGTGCGCGCTACGATTCGGCCCGAACGCTTTCCGAGGCCAAGCGCCTCACTCGACACCTCCTGGCCCGTCAGCTTGATGGCCAGGTCCTCAAGACCCGGCAGATCCTGATGGACCTCCACAAACGCTAACGCATTCACGATGATCGAACTCGGCGTCAACATCGACCATGTGGCCACCGTCCGCCAGGCGCGCCGCACCTATGAGCCCGATCCGGTGTGGGCGGCTGTCGAAGCCCATCTGGGTGGCGCCGACGGCATCACGGTCCATCTTCGCGAAGACCGTCGTCACATCCAGGATCAGGATGTCCGCCGACTTCGTGAGCTGACCCATATCAAGCTCAACCTCGAGATGGCGTCTACCGATGAGATGGTCGCGATTGCCTGCGAGCTCAAGCCCGAGATGGCGATGCTGGTGCCGGAAGGTCGTCATGAGGTGACCACCGAAGGCGGGCTGGACATCGTCAGCCAGCCCGAACGGCTGCGCGCGGCGGTGGCGCGTCTGGCCGATGCCGGGATCGGCACGAGCGTCTTCATCGATGCAGACATCGCCCAGGTTGAGGCTGCTGCTGCCATCGGCGCGCGGGTCTGCGAGATTCACACCGGCCCTTATGCCCAGGCGTTTTTCGATAAGGGCCGCGATGCCGAAAGCCCGGCGGTACTGGCTGAGCTTGAGCGGATCGCGACGGCCGGGCGAGCCATCCGGGCAGCCGGCATGCGCTTCAATGCCGGCCATGCGCTCAACTACGTCAATGTCCAGCCGGTGGCCGCGCTGGTCGGCGTGCGTGAGTTGCATATCGGCCATGCCATTGTGTCGCGGGCGATTTTCGTGGGAATGCGCGAGGCGGTGCGTGAGATGAAGCGCCTGCTGCGTGAAGGGGCGGCGTCGGCTGCCGCATCACGCACCTGATCGGCGCGCCTCCGTGATCTACGGCATCGGTACCGACATCGTTCTGATCTCCCGGATCCGCGACTTGCAGGCACGCTGGGGCGATCGCTTTGCCAGACGCGTGCTGGGCCCTGACGAGCTGGTCGAATACCGTCGTCGCCATTCGCGCGGCACGCCCGGGCCCGAGCGCGCGGCGCGCTATCTCGCCAAGCGATTTGCGGCAAAAGAAGCTTTTTCGAAGGCCATCGGCATGGGGCTGCGAGGACCGATGACGCTGCTGTCGCTGCAGGTGCTCAACGACCGCGCCGGCAAGCCGATTGCAATCCCCCGCAAGGCCCTGGAGCCGTGGCTCAATGAGCGAAATCTGGTGGCGCATGTCTCGATTTCCGACGAAATCGACAGCGCGCTGGCCTTTGTGGTGGTCGAGCAGCGACCGACCTCAACCAGCTAAGCACGGCTGAGCTCAGCTGAGCCCGGCTCGCTTGATAGAATCGCGCAGTGGATCCCCTCACTTCCGAACCGGCCGATTCACCGCCGGAGTTCGACGCCAAGGCCTTTCTGGTGTCCTTGCCCGGGCTGCCGGGCGTCTATCGCATGCACGCCGCCGACGGCGCGCTGCTTTATGTCGGCAAGGCGCGCGATCTCAAGAAACGCGTCTCGTCGTATTTCCAGAAGAACCAGCTCAGTCCGCGAATTGCCCACATGGTGGCCCGCATTGCGCGGATCGAGACCACGGTCACCGGCTCCGAAGCCGAAGCGCTGCTGCTCGAGAACAACCTCATCAAGACGCAGCAGCCGCGCTACAACATCCTGTTTCGCGACGACAAGTCCTATCCGATGCTCAAGTTCAGCGCGCATCGGTTCGCCCGGATTTCCTATTACCGCGGCGTCACCGACCGTCGCAGCCAGTTCTTCGGCCCTTATCCGAGCGCCTGGGCGGTCAAGGAAAGCATTCAGGTCCTGCAGAAGGTGTTCAGGCTGAGAACCTGCGAAGACTCGGTCTTCTCGAACCGCTCGCGTGCCTGCCTGTTGCATCAGATCGGGCGCTGCAGTGCGCCCTGCGTGAAAGCCATCGATGAGGCCGCCTATCGCGCCGATGCCGATGCCGCGATGCGCTTTTTGCGCGGCGGCCATCAGGAGGTCCTGACCGACTTCGAATCGCGCATGCATGAGGCCGCCGCCGAGCTGCGATTCGAGGAGGCGGCGGTTCTGCGCAATCGCATGACCGCGCTCGCGCGGATCCTTCATCAGCAGTCGATGGAAACCGGCAGCGATGTCGATGTCGACATCATCTCGGTTGAAGTCGCCGGCGGAAGGGTCTGCGTCAATCTCGCCATGGTGCGCGGTGGACGCCATCTCGGTGATCGAGCGCATTTCCCGACCCATGTTGATGCGGTGACCGAGCAGGTGCCGGGCGAGGTGCTCGATGCCTTTTTGTCTCAGCACTATGCCGATGGCGAGGTGCCGCCGGTGATTGTCTGCAGCACCGAGCCGGCCAACCCGGATGCCCTGGCCCTGCTGCAGGCGCGCGCCGGACATGCCATCAGCTGGGTGCGTCAGCCGAGCGGACCACGGCG
>CAIKZV010000345.1 GCA_903831925.1 uncultured Burkholderiales bacterium | reverse complement strand
GGACGAAGCGAAGCAGTCATACCAGGCGGTGCATCCGGTGGTGCGCACGCATCCCGAGACCGGCCGCCGGTCGCTCTTCGTGAACGTGGCACACACCGACCGCTTCGAGGGCTGGACGCAGGCCGAATCCGAGCCGCTGCTCAGGATGCTGCACGCGCATCAGGTGCTGCCTGAATTCACTTGCCGATTCGTGTGGCAACCCGGATCGATCGCGCTGTGGGACAACCGCTGCGCGCTTCACAACCCGGTCAACGACTACCACGGCCATCGCCGCGTGATGCACCGGATCACCCTCGAAGGTGACCGGCCTCGCTGAGCCCTGAGCGTCTGGCCGCTGGCGCTGCTTCAGCTCGAGACTGAGCAACACTCAAGCCACGGTTGATGCGCCCTCAACCTGCGGTTGATGCTCCCTCAACCCCCGGCTGACCCCTCTTCAGACGGTGGCGCCACATAGGCAATGCCGTGCTCGACCGTCTCCCAGATATGGCGGGCGGTCGGGCGCTCGCGTTCTTCGAGGATATGGCCGACCAGCCCGGCCGAGCGGCTGATCACCGCAATACCACGCATGACCACCTGCGGAATGCCGATCTCGCCCAGCACCGCCGCAATCGCACCGGTGGCATTGATCGTGATGTGCCGGCCGTACACACGGTCGACCTCGATCGACAGGGTCTTGAGCGCGGTGATATGGCAGCCCGGCACACCTTCGTGGGCGGCCAGCTCGAAAAGCCGCGCCGGGCGCGGATCGTCGGGCTTGTGATAGGGATGGCCAAAGCCGTGCAGCGGGCGGCGCTCGGCGCGAAAGCGCGTGGCGATGGCGGCTGCGCGCGCCTGCACACCCTCGGGTGCGGCGAGCATCTCGTCGATCAATACCGCGCAGCCTTCCATCGTCCCGATGAAGGTACTGCCAACACCGAGCAGGCCGGCAGCCACCGCCGATTGCAGGGCTTCGGGGGCCGAGTCGTAGATCAGGCGGGTGACGATCGCGCTTGGCGTAAACCCGTGCTCCATCAGGGTGACCAGCACCGCATCGAGCAGCACGGCCTGTGTCTTGGTCGGCTTTTTGCCGAGCATCTGGAACAGGATCATCTCGGTGAACGAGAGCTTGCCGATCAGGTCGTCGACCAGACTCTCGCCGCGAATGGTGATGCTGGTGGCATCAGCCGTGCAGATCGCGGTGGTGGGGGCAGGACGATTGCTCATGCGTTCACCTCGCCGGTGTCGACTTCGCTGGTATCGGACTCAGTGATGTCGAATTTAATGAGGTCGAATTCACTGAGGTCGGGTTGCTGGGTCATGCGCCAGTAATCGACCAGGCGCCAGGGCATCACCGCAAACACCCTGCCCTGCGCATTGCGATACCAGTTGCGCATGCCCGGATGCGTCCAGACCAGCTCGGCATGTTCGGCATCGACCCGCTGGTTGTAATCGTCGTGCACCGGCTTTTTGACCTCGACCGAACTCAGACCGCCTTCGATCATCTCGCGCAGCATGGCGCAGACATAGCGCACCTGCAGTTCGGCCACAAAAATCGCGCTGCCGCCGTGGGCCAGACCGGTATTCGGGCCGGTGGTCACGAACAGGTTCGGAAAGCCCGGCACGGTCAGGCCAAGGTGGGCGCGCGGATCGTCATGCGGATTGACCTGCGACATCAGCACACCGTCGCGGCCATGGATCTCGATCGGCCACAGCATCTTGCCCGGCTCAAAGCCGGTGGCCATCAGGATCACATCGACCTCGTGGCGACGACCGCTGGCATCGACGATCACGCTGCCCTCGACATGGTCGACCGCCTCGGTGACCAGCTCGACATTAGGACGGCGCAATGACTGATACCAGCCGTTGTCGATCAGGATGCGTTTGCCGTAGGGCGGGTAGTCGGGCAGGCATTTCTCGATCAGGTCGGGACGGCCCTCGAGCTGACCGAGCAGGTAGTCGGTGAGCTGCTGGCGCTGACGGTCGTTGCGGTAGTTCATCGAGCGCTCGGGCGTGGCCCAGTTGGGGTCGCGCCGCACGGTGGGCAGCAGCCCATCACCAAAGCGCCACATCAGACCGAAGCGATACCAGGCGTAGTAGTAGGGGATGTGCTCGAGCAGCCACTTCGATTCGGTACTGACCGTGCCGTGATAGTCCTGCGGCGGTCGCGCCCACTGCGCCGAACGCTGGAAGATGGTCACCTGGGCGGCCTCTTGCGCCACCGTGCGCAGAAACTGCATCGCGCTTGCGCCGGTGCCGATCACGCCGATCCGTTTGCCGGCGAGCGGCACATCGGTGCGCCAGCGCGCCGAATGCCAGGACGGGCCGGGGAAGGTCTCGATGCCCTTGATGGCGCCAAGTTTGGGGATGTTCAGAAAGCCCATTGCAGTGACCACCGCATCGGCCCAGCGCGTGCGCAGACTGCCGTCGGCCTCGCGGGTGGTGACTTCCCAGCGGCGGGTGTCGTCGTGCCAATGCATCGAGATCACCTCGACACCGAGCTCGATATATCGGCGCAGATCGAGGTCGGCCGCAATCTTGCGCTGATAGTCGAGCATCTCGTCGCGCTTGGAGTAGTTGCTGCTCCAGTCGAGGTTGGGCGCAAACGAATACGAATAGAAGTGGTTCGGCGTATCGACGCCGGCCTCGGGGTAGTTGTTCTCGAACCAGGTGCCGCCAACCTCGGGATTCTTGTCGACCACTTCGAAGGCGAGCCCCATCTGCTTGAAGCGCCAGGCCGCGCACAGACCGGTGAAGCCGGCACCGATCACCAGCACCTTGAAGTCGGCCAGGCGAGCCGGCGGGCGCGGCGTGCGCCAGTCGACGCGCCGGTCGCGAAAGCCCATTTCTTCAAGCGCCATCGGCGCGTACTCGGCAGGTACGCGCTCACCCAGGCACACGCTCATCATCTCGACCAGCTCGGCCTCGGTGGGCGGCGGCGGCAGGCTGCGGGCGCCGCTGTCGAGCTCATCGAGCACGGTGGCCAGGCTGTCGCGGATGACCTGCTGGACCTGCGGCGACAGGCCGCCACTGGGCTCGGCGAAAATCGAGATGTCGCGCTTGGGCAGGAAAGGATCCTGCAGCCACTTCGGGTCGCGGGTGATCTGGGCCAGGCACATCAGCAGCGTCGGGACCGACGCCTCCTTCAGTGCGATGTCGCGTTGGATGTCGTTCATGTCGGGTTCCCTGAAAATCGGTCGGACTTGACCTGGATACCCGCGGCTTCGCGGTCCCAGGTATCGGCGGTCACGCCCTGCTGACGCAGTTCGTGTTTCATGACCTTGCTGGTCGCGGTCTTGGGCAGTTCGGGCAGGACCCGCACATAGCGCGGGATCATGAAGTGCGCCATGCGAGGGCGCAGAAAATCGAGCAGGGCTGCCGGGTCGATCAGATGACCCTCGACCGGCGCAACCACCACCAGCACATCTTCCTCGCTCATCTCGTTGGGCACGCCGATGGCCGCGACTTCGCGAACCGCGGGATGGGCGAGCACATCGGCCTCGACCTCGAAGGACGAGATGTTTTCGCCGCGACGGCGGATGGCGTCCTTGATGCGATCGACGAAGTAGTAGTAGCCCTCGGCATCCTTGCGAAAGGCATCGCCGGTGTGAAACCAGCCGTTGCGCCAGGCCGCGGCAGTGGCCGACGGATTCTTGTAGTAGCCGCTGTTCATGCCCCAGGGCCGGTCGGTGCGCACCAGCATCTCGCCCACCGTGCCGATCGGCACCTCGCAGTCGTTGCCATCAACCAGCCGCACATCGACACCTGTGCGCTGCTTGCCGCAGGTGCCGCGCACCAGCGGATTGGGCTCGGAGATGATCGGCGTCGAGATCTCGGTCATGTTGAAGATGGTGTAGACCTCGCAGCCGAATCGCTTCGAAAACGCCGCGATATCGCCGGCCAGCGGCACCATGAAGACCAACCGCAGGGGCGTGTCGGCATCATCGGCGCGCTCGGGCAACTTTTCGAGAAAGCTCGCCATCACACCCAGCAGGAAGGTGGCGGTGGTCTTCGTGCGGCGCACGGTGTCGAGGAAGGTCGCGGTGTCGAATCGCTCGATGAAGGACACCGAGCCGCCGCGCACGAACATCACGAAGACCACGCCCATGCCACCGATGTGAAAGAGCGGCATGTTGACCAGGAAGCGGTCTTCACCGGTCACGCAGGTCCAGGTCTCGGGGCCGGCATTGGTGTAGATGTGCAGATAGGACGAGAGCACGCCCTTGGAGGGCCCGGTGGTGCCGGAGGTGTAGATGATCGACTGCGGATCCCAGGGCTCGATCGGACGTGTCAGCGGCGCAAGCGTGCCGCTTTTCGGCAGCAGCACATCGGCATAGAAATGGGTCTGAAGACCCGGGCAGGGCCTGCGCTCGCCGACCACCACCGCCGCCTTGAGCGAAGCCAGCGGCACGTCCTCGAGTCGGGGCGCCAGATCGGCATGCACGATCGCAAGCCTGGCATCGGCGTTGTCGATCACATGCGCGAGCACCGCGCCCTTGTAGGCGGTATTGATCGGCACGAAGACTGCGCCGAGGTAATTGATCGCGAAGAACACCCGCAAATGCTCGCGACTGTTGGGCATCCAGACCAGGACATGATCGCCCTGCGACACGCCGAGCTGCTGCAGTCCGATCGCGGTCTGGATGACCATCGTTCGCAAGTCGCGATAGGTCCATTGCTCGCCGTTGTCACCGAACTCGATATAGATCTTGTCCGGGCACTCGCGCTCAAAACGGTCCATCAGGTCACGGGTGACCACCCGGTCGCGGGCCGGCACGCGCGGGTCGGTGGTCGGCGCGCGCTGCGGGCCGGGCAACACCTCGAAGGGCGATGTGGCAATTCCACTCATGTCAGACACTCCCTGCCGGTGCACCCACCAGCCGCAATGTGTAGGTCGCCATGCGATCACCGATCGCCTCGGGCGTCAGACGTCCGTCCTGCCGATACCAGACGTAGATCCAGCTGATCATGCCGCCGATCGCGAGCGAGGCGGTGCGCACGTCGTCGACCTTGAATTCGCCGGTGGCCACGCCGGCGTCGATCAGCGCGGCCAGGTCGGCGTCGAAGCGGCCCTTGAGCTGGTTGATCTCGCGGGTGGCCTCAGGCGGAATGAAGGCTTCTTCGCGAAAGAAGACCGCCGAGCCGGCCTGATGCCGGATCACAGCCTCGGTGAAGCGATGGGCAAACAGACGCAGCTGATCGACGGGATTGCCGCCGGCCTGGCGCGCCTGCTGCAGGGCATCGAGCGAGCGGTTGAGCGCCCGCAGCGAAATGTCGATCAGGATGTCGAGCTTGCGATCGTAGACCGCATAGAGCACCGGCTTGGTCACCGAGAGTGCCTCGGCAACCGTGTCCATGCTGGTGCCGCGATAGCCGTGCGCGTAGAACAGTCGCTCGGCATGCTCGAGGATGAGTTCCTTTCGGACAGTCTTGATCTCGTCGCTGATGGTCATGCTGGCAGGCGTTGGGGCGGTGGATGGAAGGGTGGGCGTGTCGCTGATTGTGTCAGTGAGGGCTCAGGCGGCAAGCTGATCGCGGGCCTGCTTCTGGAGCACGAAGCGCTGGATCTTGCCGGTGGTGGTGCGCGGAAAATCCACCACGAAATGGACATGACGCGGCACCTTGTAATCGGCCATGGCCGCCTTGCAATGGCGCAGGAGTTCATCGCGGGTCAAGGTCTCGCCCTCCTGCAGCTGCACGAAGGCACAACCCACTTCGCCAAGCCGGCGATCGGGCACACCGACCACCACCGCCTGCCTGATCTGTGCCATGCCCTGCAGCACACGCTCGATTTCGGCCGGATAGGCGTTCGAGCCGCCGACGATGAACATCTCCTTGAGGCGCCCGGTGATCTTGAGATAGCCGGCCGCATCGAAGACGCCCAGATCGCCGGTGCGAAACCAGCCATCCGGGGTGATGACCTCGGCGGTTGCCTGAGGGTTCTTGTAGTAGCCCTGCATGACCAGATGGCCACGCACCCTCACCTCGCCGACCTCGCCCACCGGCAGCGGCGCGCCGCTGACCGGATCGCAGACCGCGACCTCGAATTCGCCGATCGGCCGGCCCTTGTTGTCGCACAGGATCTCGAGTGGCGCATCGGCCTCGCTGAACACGGTGGCGGCGGTGGTCTCTGTCATGCCGTAGACCGCCTGCAGCGACTGCAGGCCGAGTTCGTTGAGCGAGGCCATCGCCACATCGGGGGTGACCGGCGCGCCGCCGATCCAGGCCGACTTCAGGCACGACACGTCGCGCGGGATGCGGCGGATCGAATCGAGGCAATCGATGAAATGAGTCGGGATGCCGCCGAAGATCGTCACCCGCTCGCGCTCGATGGTCTCGAGCGCTTCGTCGGGAATCCAGTGCGGCAAGGTCACCAGGGTGCAGCCGAGCAGGATGGTCGGGATGCAGGCGGTGAAGGCACCGGCCACGTGATAGAGCGGCATGTGACCGAGGATCACGTCGCCCGGCACGATGTTCATGACCCGGGCGACATTGGCCGCATTGCGCAGCACGATATGGCCGTGCATCGCGCCCTTGGGATGGCCGGTCGTGCCCGAGGTGTAGACGATGATCACCGGATCGGCCGCATCGACCGGCGCCAGCGTCTGGCCGGCCGCGATCCGGCGTGCGCCCTCGGCTCGCAGCGCCTGCAGGTGGGTCGTGCCGGGCTCATCCACCGCACCCCACATCACCACCGCACGCAGCGCCGGCAGACGCGCGCTGTGCAGCTCACCCGGCGTGCAGGCGGCAAGCTCGGGCACCAGGTCGCGGATCATGCCGGCGAAATCGACCGCCCAGAAGCGGTCCATCGCGATCAGCACGCGGGCATCCGACTGGCGCAGGATGTACTCGACCTCATCGGGCTTGTAGCGGGTGTTGACCGTGACCAGAACCGCGCCGAGGCGGGCGCAGGCCATCCAGCAGATCACCCATTCAGGGCTATTGGTGATCCAGAGCGCCACCTGGTCGCCTCGAACGACACCAAGCGAGCGCAGGCCGTGGGCGAGTTCGTCGGCAGCGCGGTCGAGTTCGGCAAAGCTCATGCGCTGGTCGGCGCCGACCAGCGCGATGCGCTGCGGAAATTGACTCGCCGTGCGACGCAGTGCCTCGCCGATCGTCAGCGTGTCCCAGTCCATGTCGAGTCTCCGTCAGTGATCGTCGAGGGCGGCGGGCCTGCAATACGCCGGCTTGCGATCGATCGGGGGCGGACGGCGCAAAGCCATACCGTCTGGTATTCGGCGATTGTGGGGTGCGCTCGCGGGTCGGTCAAGCCGAGGCTTGCCGCACAAGCAGGAGCCTGCGAAGCGTGATCGGATCGGGTCAGGCGCGGCGGGCAGTGCGGCCGCGCCTGAACGGGGCGCAGGCTATCGGGGCAGGTCGCTCGAGCCCATCAGGAACGCGTCGACCGAATGGGCCGCCTGACGGCCTTCACGAATCGCCCAGACCACCAGCGACTGACCGCGGCGCATGTCGCCGGCAGCAAAGACCTTGGCATGGTTGGTCCGGTAGCTGCGCTCGCCCTCGGTGGGCGCGCGGGCATTGCCGCGGGCATCGCGCTCGACGCCGAAGGCCTCGAGCACCGATGCCGCCGGCGCCACGAAGCCCATCGCAAACAGCACCATGTCGGCCGGCACTTCCTGCTCGCTGCCGGGCACTTCGATCATCTTCATCTGGCCGCTCGACTCGTCACGGCGCCATTCGACCCGGGCGGTGACCAGCGCGCGGACATTGCCCTTGCCGTCATCGCTGAAGGACTTGGTGGTGATCGACCAGTCGCGTTCGCAACCCTCCTCGTGCGACGAGGAGGTGCGCATCTTGGTCGGCCAGTAGGGCCAGGTGAGTGCCTTGTTCTCGTGCTCGGGCGGCTGGGGCATGAGCTCGAACTGGGTGACGCTGGCCGCGCCCTGGCGGTTGCTGGTGCCGACGCAATCGCTGCCGGTATCGCCGCCGCCGATGACCACCACATTCTTGCCGGTGGCCATGAGCTGATCGGCAACGACATCGCCGGCCACCGTGCGGTTCTGCTCGGGCAGGAATTCCATGGCGAAGTGCACGCCATTGAGCTGGCGCCCGGGCACCGGCAGGTCGCGGGGCTGCTCGGCGCCGCCAGTGAGCAGGACGGCATCGAACTGCGCCATCAGGGTCTCTGGGCTGATCGTCTCGGTCGCCAGATTGGTGATGCGATCGGCAAGCGGCTGCTTGCCGACGAACACGCCGGTCCGGAAGGTCACGCCTTCGGCCTTCATCTGCTCAACCCGACGGTCGATATGCGACTTCTCCATCTTGAAATCGGGGATGCCGTAGCGCAGCAGGCCGCCGATGCGGTCGTTCTTCTCGAAGAGCGTCACGTCGTGGCCGGCGCGGGCGAGCTGCTGAGCCGCCGCCATACCGGCCGGACCGGAGCCGATCACCGCGACCGACTTGCCGGTGCGAACCGAAGGCGGCTGCGGGACCACCCAGCCCTGCTCCCAGGCCTTGTCGATGATCGCGTGCTCGATCGACTTGATGCCGACCGCATCGCTGTTGATGTTGAGCGTGCAGGCCGCCTCGCAGGGCGCCGGGCAGACGCGGCCGGTGAACTCGGGGAAGTTGTTGGTCGAGTGCAGGACATCGATCGCCTGGCGCCAGTCCTGGCGAAACACCAGGTCGTTCCAGTCGGGAATGATGTTGTTGACCGGGCAGCCGTTCTGGCAGAACGGGATGCCGCAGTCCATGCAGCGGGCGCCCTGCCTGGAGGCTGCCGCGTCGTCAAGGTGCAGCACGAATTCGCGCCAGTGGCGCAGCCGTTCGGGCGCGGGTTCGCTCGCCTCGTTCAGGCGCTGAAATTCGAGGAATCCTGTGACCTTGCCCATATGCTCGGCTCTCGTTGCGAAGTGGTGTGCTGAGTGGTGATGAGTGACGTTTCGGCGACGTTTCAAATCAGGCCGGCTGGCCGCGGGCGTTGGTCTTGGCCGCAGCCGCCGCCATCTCGCCCAGCGCACGCCGGTATTCGTTCGGGAAGACCTTCACGAACCGGGCGCGCTGGTTGGCCCAGTCGGACAGAATCTCGCGGGCCCGGATGCTGCCGGTGGATTTGAAATGCGTCTCGACCAGGCGCTTGAGGATCACCTCGTCGGCCTCGCCCTGACCGCCGCGGCGGACCGCATGCCAGACACCGGTCGGCACCTTGGCCTGCTGCTCGGCCATACTCATGACCGGCTCGAGGCTGACCATCGCCGGGTTGCAGCGGCGGTGGAATTCGCCGTCGTCATCCCAGACATAGGCCACGCCGCCCGACATGCCGGCCGCAAAGTTGCGACCCGTGCCACCGAGCACCACGACGGTTCCGCCGGTCATGTATTCGCAGCCATGGTCGCCGGTGCCTTCGACCACCGCCATCGCGCCCGAATTGCGAACCGCGAAGCGCTCGCCTGCCACGCCATTGAAATAGGCCTCGCCCTCGGTCGAGCCATAGAGCACGGTATTGCCGACGATGATGTGCTCGGGGCCGTAGCCTCGGAAATCATTGGCGCATCGAACGATGACGCAGCCGCCCGACAGCCCTTTGCCGACATAGTCATTGGCCTCGCCCACCAGATCGAAGGTGATGCCGCGGGCCAGGAAGGCCGCAAAGCTCTGGCCGGCCGTGCCGTTGAACTGCGCATGGATGGTGTCGTCGGGCAGGCCGGCATGGGTATAGCGACGGGCAACCTCGCCCGAGAGCATCGCGCCCACGGTGCGGTTGACGTTGCGGATCGGCAGGATGAAGCTGACCGGCTCGCCCTTCTCAAGCGCCTTGGCCGACTTCTCGATCAGCTGATGATCGAGCGCCCGGTCAAGGCCGTGGTCTTGCGTGCTGACCGCATAGCGCGCCACATCGGCCGGCATGGCCGGCGAATGGAAGATGCGCGAGAAGTCGAGACCCCGCGCTTTCCAGTGGGCGATGCCGGCACGGGTATCGAGCAGGTGGGTCGCGCCGATCAGGTCGTCGAAACGGCGGATGCCGAGTTGCGCCATCAGGGCGCGGGCCTCTTCGGCCACGAAGAAGAAGTAGTTGACGACATATTCCGGCTTGCCGGCAAATTTGCGGCGCAGTACCGGGTCCTGTGTGGCCACGCCCACCGGGCAGGTGTTGAGGTGGCATTTGCGCATCATGATGCAGCCTTCGACCACCAGCGGCGCGGTAGCGAAGCCGAATTCATCGGCGCCCAGAATCGCGCCGATCACGACGTCGCGGCCGGTCTTCATCTGGCCGTCGGCCTGCAGGCGCACACGCCCGCGCAGACGGTTGAGCACCAGCGTCTGCTGGGTCTCGGCCAGGCCCAGTTCCCAGGGCGATCCTGCGTGCTTGATCGACGACCAGGGCGATGCACCGGTGCCGCCGTCGTGGCCGGCAATGGTGATGTGATCGGACTTGGCTTTGGCCACGCCTGCGGCCACCGTGCCGACACCGACTTCGGAGACCAGCTTGACCGAGATCGATGCGCGCGGATTGCAGTTTTTCAGATCGTGGATCAGCTGGGC
>CAIKZV010000344.1 GCA_903831925.1 uncultured Burkholderiales bacterium | reverse complement strand
CTGGGCGTGCTGGCCGGCGACACCGTCCGGTCGTGCGCCGACCTCGGACTGCCGATGGTCTTCATCACGCTGCTGAGTCGTCGCGGTTACCTGCGCCAGGAGATCGACGCCGAAGGCCGGCAGATCGAGCATGAAGACCCCTGGAATCCTGCCGATTTCGCCGCACCGCTGCGCGCCAAGGTTGCACTGCTGATCGAAGGCCACGAAGTCTGGGTCCGACCCTGGCTGCATGTGATGTCGAGCCCGATCGGCTCGCGTATTCCGGTGCTGTTGCTCGATACCGATCTGCATGAAAACAACCCCGAAGACCGACGGATCACCGATCGGCTCTATGGCGCAGGCTCCGAGTACCGTCTGAAACAGGAAGCGATCCTCGGCATCGGCGGGCTTCGCATCCTGCAGGCGCTGGGCTTCAGTGTGCGCAAATATCATCTGAACGAAGGGCATGCCGGGCTGCTGGCGCTCGACCTGCTGCGCCGATATCCGCGAAATCCGAACCAGATGGCCAACCAGATGGCCAACCGGACCGGCACAGGCGGCCTGAAATTCAGGATCACGCCGGTCCATGACGCCTGCATTTTCACGACGCACACACCGGTCGAGGCCGGCCATGACCGCTTCGATTACGGCCTGTTCGGCCATGTGCTGCGCGATTACATCGACATCGATCAGGTCAAGCTGCTGGCCGGCGACGATGCGCTCAACATGACGCGGCTGGCCCTCAATCTGTCGGGCTTCGTCAATGGCGTGGCCACGCGTCACGCCCAGACCACCCACCGAATGTTCCCGGGCTATGACATCCGGGCAATCACCAACGGCGTTCATCTGCCGACCTGGGCCTATCCGGCACTGGCCGATCTGTTTGACGCATCAATGCCGGGCTGGGCCTACGAGCCGGACATCATGGTGCGTGCCGACCAGCTTCCCGGCGAAAAACTCTGGGCGATCCATCAGCAGGCGAAAGCAGACCTGATTGCGCAGGTGGCGCGCCGCACCGATGTCGTCCTCGATATCGACAAGCCTCTGATCGGTTTTGCCAGACGGATGACTGCCTACAAGCGACCCGATCTGCTGTTCAGTGACCTCGGACGGCTCAAGCGAATTCATGCCGGCCTGCCGTTTCAGGTGGTGATCGCCGGCAAGGCTCATCCGAGCGATGCCGCCGGCAAGGTGCTGATCCAGAAGCTTCATCAGCATATTCGCGAGCTGGCACCCGAGGTGACGGTGGTGTTCGTTCCCAACTACGAAACCGACCTGGCACGCCATCTGGTGTCCGGTGTGGATGTCTGGCTCAACACGCCAACACCGCCAATGGAAGCCTCGGGCACCAGCGGCATGAAGGCTGCGCTCAATGGCGTGCTCAACCTGAGCGTGCTGGACGGCTGGTGGCTGGAGGCCTGCGTGGAAGGCGTCACCGGCTGGGCGGTCGGGCGCGATGGCGTATCACTGACCGAAGAGCCGCTCGGCGAGCCGATCGAAAATGATCTCTACAACAAGCTCGAGAATGTCGTGCTGCCCCTGTACCATCAGGACCGTGAGCGCTGGATCTGGATGATGGGGCAGGCAATCTCGAAAGTGGCCTGCTACTTCAACACCCAACGCATGATGCGCCGCTACGCGGCCGAGGCTTACCTGCGCTGACACTGCAAGCTGACACTGCGAGATGGCTGATGCTGTACGGGCTGCGAGCCTGACCGATCCTGGCACGCTCGATGCCCTTGCGGCGGGAGCGTATGCCGACCCGTTCGCTGTGCTCGGCCTGCACGAGCGGGAACCGGGCGTCTTTCAGCTTGCCTGCCTGGTGCCGGATGCGCGCGGTGTCGACGTCATCGACCTGAACGGCCAATCGCGTGGTCGCCTTGCACGCGTGCACCACGACATCTTTGCCGGCCCGGTGGCCGCGCCCGGCGGCGCCTTTGCCTATCGGCTCGCCATTGATCGGGGCGCAGCCGACTCCGGCCAGACCGACCTGATCGATGACCCCTATCGGTTCGGCCTGCTGCTGGGCGAGCTCGATCTGCATCTGCTCGCACAGGGCAATCACTGGCGGGCCTGGCAGGTACTCGGTGCGCATCCGCGCATCATCGATGGCGTGAGCGGGACCGCCTTTGCGGTCTGGGCGCCGCATGCTCAATGCGTCAGCGTGATCGGCGACTTCAACCGCTGGGACCGACGGGTGCATCCGATGCGCCGGCGCGCCGAGGTGGGCATCTTTGAGCTTTTCGTGCCGGGCGTCGAGCATGGCGCGCACTACAAATTCGACATTCTCACGAGCAGTGGCGGGCGCCAGTTCAAGAGCGACCCCTACGCCCGCTGGACCGAAGCACCACCTGCCACCGCCTCACGCGTGCGCCACGACACGAGCTTTGCCTGGACCGATGCCGACTGGCTTGCGCAGCGTGCGCAACGCCAGTCACGCGATGCCCCGGTGTCGATCTACGAAGTGCATCTCGGTTCCTGGCGCCATCATTCCGATGGCAGCCCGCTCAGCTATCGCGAGCTTGCCGACACCCTGCTGCCCTATGCCCGGTCGATGGGCTTCACCCATCTCGAGCTGCTGCCGGTCTCGGAGCATCCCTTCGGCGGCTCATGGGGTTATCAGCCGACAGCCCTTTATGCACCGAGCAGCCGCTGGGGCGACCCGGACGACTTTCGGGCCTTCGTCGATCGCGCCCATGCCGAGGGCCTGGGGGTGATTCTCGACTGGGTGCCGGCGCATTTTCCCGACGACGATCATGGCCTGGCGAATTTCGACGGCACACCGATTTATGAATATGCCGATACGCGCGTCGGTCGTCACGCCGGCTGGGGCACGCTGGTCTATGACTTCGGACGGCGCGAGGTCACCAACTTTCTGATTGCCAATGCACTGTTCTGGCTGCATGAGTTTCATATCGACGGCCTCAGAGTCGATGCGGTCGCCTCGATGCTCTACCTCGACTACGACCGCGAGCCCGGGCAGTGGCG
>CAIKZV010000343.1 GCA_903831925.1 uncultured Burkholderiales bacterium | reverse complement strand
GCACCTTCGGGTGGGTCTGCGGAGCGGAGTCCGGCAGTGGCAGACCGATCGGATCGAACACGCGAACCTCACCGCCCATCGTGATCAGCAGGCGCGCGGCTTCGAGGGTCAGCAGTTTGCTGTACGAGCGGTCGCGCAGCGATCCGTAGAGCAGCAGAAAG
Organism: uncultured Burkholderiales bacterium; assembly: GCA_903831925.1. Lineage (GTDB taxonomy): Bacteria > Pseudomonadota > Gammaproteobacteria > Burkholderiales > Burkholderiaceae_E > UBA4615. The sequence continues at coordinate 7,590 of CAIKZV010000343.1, read as the reverse complement.
CGCGGGGCGTGCGACGAGGTTCCCGCGCTTGCAAAGCGTCCACCGATGGGTGAATCGAACAGCGCGCTGTCGACGTTAGGCAGGCTCAGGTCAGGGATCGACACGGTGAACGGTCCTCTTCCCGTCGGCCGCGTTGACGCTGGCAGGATGCAATGCATGGTTGATGCCCAGCCCGATCGCAGCGCCGACGAGCTGGGCAATCACGAAGCCAGGCGCACTTGCCGGGGCGATGCCGGCAAAGCTGTCGCTGAACATCCGCCCGAAGGCCGCTGCCGGATTCGCAAACGAGGTCGAGGCGGTGAACCAGTAGGCCGCACCGATGTACGCGGCGACCATGGGGGCGACCCTTGCCGCCGGTGCACGCAGGATGACCAGCAGCAACCCGGCGGTGGCGACCGCCTCGGCGATCCACTGACCGGTCCCGCTGCGCACCTTGGTCGAAAACTGCAGGATGGTCATGTCGAACATCGCATGTGCCAGCCAGGCGCCCAGCATCGCCCCGGCCAGTTGTGCGACGACGTAAGGCGCCAGCATGGCTTTGGGCAATTCGCCGCGCCAGGCCATCACAGCGCTGACCGCCGGATTGAAGTGGGCCCCGCTGACCGGGCCGAACACCTCGATCAGAATGTACAGGCCGCCGACGGTTGCCAGGGTGTTGGCAAGCAATGCGACCGCGATATTGCCTGCGCAAAGTCGCTCGGCCATGATGCCCGAGCCAATCACAACGGCCAGCAGCAATGCGGTGCCGAGCGCCTCGGCAAACAGTTTTCGGGGCAGGTCAACCATGGCTCAGCGCTGCCCGATGGCGACAAGTTCAGATTGAAGGTCGACCTTGCTCATGGTCGCCAGCGGCAGTTGAAGCAGCTGCAGCATCCGATAGCCGATGGCCTGGCGAGTGAGTTCGAAGGCGCGCCGCTTGCCTGCATCGCCGCCCTCCGCATTCGAGGGGTCGGGATAGCCCCAATGCACCTTCACAGGTTGACCGCCGTGGCCACCGAAGAACACCGGGCAGGTCTCGGCTGCGGCGCTGTCGCAGACGGTGATCACGATGGACAGCGGCGGTGCATCGTCGAGGCTGAACTCGTCCCAGCTCTTGCTGCGACAGGTGCTGGTATCGATGCCGGCGTTTTGCAGGGCCTCGATCGCAAACGGGTTGATGCGACCGCTGGGGGCGCTGCCGGCGCTGTGGGCCTTGACGTCGCGGCCAAGCCCCGTCGCCCAGTGATTGAGCATGCCTTCAGCGAGCACGCTGCGCGCCGAGTTGTGTGTGCACAGGATCAGGACGTGGGAAGTCATGGTTGCGGGCTTTCAGGCGATGGGTTGGGGAGTGCAGACAATCTCGCAGGCCGCGCCGTGACAACAGTGCGCAGTGAGGTAGGCCAGCAAGTCGTTCATCTGCTCGATTGATGGACGGTAGATGAGCTTGCGGCCATCGCGCTCCTGGGTCACGAGGCCGGCATGCATCAGTTCTTTCAGGTGGAAGGACAGCGTCGAACCGGGCACGTCAAGCGTGGCAGACAGTGCGCCAGGGGTCATGCCATGGTGAGCAGCGCCAATCAGTGCGCGAAAGATGCGCAGGCGCATGCCCTGTGCCAGAGCAGCGAGGGAGATGACGGCGGCTTTTTCTTCCATCTTTCGATAATGATAGAATATTCGAATATTTTCAAGCGTGACGGTTCGACAGCGGGTTCCCAGGGCGAGCGGACGTCAACAGACCGCTGTGCGTCGCAGATCAGAATGTCGTTGAGGCTCGACTGGCCAACTCAGCGCCTTCAGAGCCCGGTCTGCGCAACACCGGTCGTCATGCAGACCCCGCGGATTTTACGAATCAAACCGTGTCGAGCTTTAGCGACGATACGCCGCTGTCGACGCCGGCCGCATGGGCTTGCTGATCGGCATGATAGGAAGATCGAACCATGGCGCCGACCGCGGCGTGAGTGAACCCTAACTCTTTCGCGGTCGCTTCGAATTGGCTGAAGACATCCGGATGCACATAACGGCGCACCGGCAGATGGTGCGAGCTTGGCGCGAGGTACTGGCCGATGGTGATCATGTCGATGTCGTGGGCTCGCATGTCGCGCATGGTCTGAACGATCTCGTCATCGGTTTCACCCAACCCGACCATCAGCCCCGACTTGGTCGGCACGCCCGGCACGCGCTGCTTGAAGTCGGCCAGCAGCTTGAGCGAGTGGGCATAGTCGGAGCCCGGGCGGGCTTCTTTGTAGAGCCGCGGTACGGTCTCGAGGTTGTGGTTCATGACGTCGGGCGGCGCCGCCTCGAGGATGGCCAGCGCCCGGTCGAGTCGACCGCGAAAGTCGGGCACCAGCACTTCGATCCGGGTGGACGGCGACTGGGCCCGCACCTGCCGGATGCACTCGACGAAATGCTGCGCGCCGCCATCGCGAAGGTCGTCGCGGTCGACCGAGGTGATGACCACATACGACAGGCGCAGGGCGGCGATCGTGCGGGCGAGATTGTCAGGCTCCTCGGCATCGAGCGGGTCGGGGCGGCCGTGGCCGACATCGCAGAAGGGGCAGCGCCGGGTGCACTTGTCGCCCATGATCATGAAGGTGGCGGTGCCGTTGCCGAAGCACTCGCCGATGTTGGGGCAGGAGGCTTCTTCGCAGACGGTGTGCAGCCGATGCTCGCGCAAAATCTGCTTGATCTCGGTGAAGCGGCTGGTCGAGGTGGCGGCCCGCACCCGGATCCAGGGCGGCTTGCGCAGCACCTCGCTGGCCGCCACCACCTTGATCGGGATGCGGGCGGTCTTGCCGGCACCCTTGTGCTTGGCCGAGGGGTCGTAGGCAGGCGCTGTGTCGGCGGTTGACGACGTCGGGGCCGTCGCGGCCGGGGTCACGGCTGGCGATGGGGTGACAGGGGTGACAGGATCGGTCATTCGCGCTGGAGGTGATCGGACAGGGCTGCACCCAGATCGTGGGCGACGAGGGCGGGATCGGGATGGCGCACCGGGCCGGCACGCGCCAGATCGGTCACCGCCAGCCCAGCATACCCGCAGGGGTTGATCGACTCAAACCGGCGCAGATCCATGTCGACGTTAAGAGCGATGCCATGAAAGCTGCAGCCGCGGCTGACCTTCAGGCCGAGCGAGGCGATCTTGGCGCCGGGCTCGGGCAGACTCAGGTAAAGCCCCGGGGCGCCGGGTTTGCGCATGACGCGCACACCGTGCGCCGCACAGACATCGATCGCCGCGGCTTCGAGCCGGCAGACCAGGTCGCGCACGCCGAGCGCGCGTCGGCGCAGGTCGATCAGGGTGTAGGCGACCACCTGCCCCGGGCCGTGATAAGTCACCTGCCCGCCGCGCTCGGTATGAACGACAGGGATGTCGCCGGGGGTAAGTACATGCTCCGGTTTTCCGGAAAGCCCCTGAGTGAACACCGGAGGATGCTCGACCAGCCAGATCTCGTCGGTGGTCTGCTCATCGCGGGCGGCGGTGAAGGCGCGCATCGCCTCGAGCGTGGGCAGATAGGGCGCTTCGCTGAACGGGCGAATCAGGATCACGACGGCTGGCGACGAATCGTGGGCTGGCGGCTTACAGGACGACCTTGACCAGCGGATGCGAGGTCAGCTCGCGATAGATCGCGTCGAGCTGGTCACGCGAGGTAGCGCGGATGGTGGCGGTCAATCCGAGGTAGTTGCCTTTGCTGGAGCTTCGCAATTCGAGGGTTGAGACGTCGAAGTCGGGCGCGTGGCGAATGATGACCGCGGCGATGTCATTGGCGAACTCATCGACCCGGGCACCCATGATCTTGATCGGGAAGTCGACCGGAAACTGGAGCAGGTCTGACAGCCTGTCGACAGGACCTTCGGTGGGGGCGGGCGCGCCGGCAGACGTCATCACGATGCTCCTGTGGCGGTGCTGGCCGAAGTGGCCTTGGCCTGCTGGTAGGCCGCGTGCAGTCGGGCAAAGACCGGCCCGGGCTCGCCGCTGCCGACCGGGCGGCCGTCCAGGCGAGTGATCGCCAGCACTTCCTTGGTGGCCGAACTCAGCATCAGCTCGTCGGCCGACTCGACTTCGGCACGCGCAATCGGGCGCATCTCGAAGGGCAGGCCCTGTGACGCGCACAGTTCCTGCAGCAGGCCGTAGCGGATGCCTTCCAGGATCAGCCTGTCACGAGGCGGCGCCAGCACCCGACCTTCGCGAACCACCCAGATGTTGCTTGACGACCCCTCGGTGAGGAAGCCGTCGCGGTACATCACGCACTCGGCGGCGCCAGCGTCGATCGCACTCTGGCGCGCCAGCACATTGCCCAGCAGCGAGGTGGATTTGATGTCGCAGTTGAGCCAGCGCTCATCGGGCAGCGAGACTGCGCTCACGCCGCGGGCAAGCTGCTCTGCCGGCACCAGCGGCAGCGCACTGCTCATCCCGAAGACCGTTGGCGTGACCCCCTTCGGAAAGGCGTGGTCGCGCCGCGCAACGCCGCGGGTGACTTGCAGGTAGATGAACTGATCGTCCCAGGGATGGCGGGCGATCAGCGCATCGACTAGCCCTCGCCAGCCCTCGGCATCAAAAGGATTGTCGATGCGCAGCCGACCCAGGCTGCGTTCGAGGCGGGCGTAATGCTGAGACCACCGAAACGGCTGGCGCCGATAGACCGGCACCACTTCATAGACGCCGTCGCCGAAGATGAAGCCGCGATCGAGCACCGGCACCCGGGCTTCTTCGATCGGCGTGAATTCGCCATTGAGATAGACGATCTGCGGGTCGCTCATCGCTTGAACCAGAGTTGGAGGGTGTCCCAGCTGCGCCCCAGAAAGCCGGCCTGCTCGACATCGTCGAGCGCGATCAGCGGGTGATCGCCGAGGGGTTTGTCGTCGAGCTTGATGTGCAGCGTGCCCAGGCGCTGGCCCTTGGCGATCGGCGCAAGCAGGGGCTCGGTGCGTTCGATGTCGGCTTTGGCGCGATCGGCCTGACCCCGCAGCACGGTGACCAGGATGCTGCCGCTGAATCCGGCCTTGACCTCCGGTACCGCGCCTTTCCAGACCCGGTAGGTACCGGCCGGTTTGCCCTTTGGATAGAGCTCAACCAGCTCGAAGGCCGAAAAGCCGTAGTTGAGCAGTTTTTGCGATTCGATCGCCCGGGCCGATTCAGAGGCGGTGCCGAGCACCACCGACAGCAGCCGTCGTGAGACGCCCAGGCCCGGCTGATCGCGCCGGCTCGAGGCGATCAGGCAAAAGCCTGCAGCGTCGGTGTGCCCGGTCTTGACCCCGTCGACCGAGGGGTCGATGAACAGCAGGCGATTGCGGTTGGGCTGCCTGATGCCGTTGTAGGCGTAATCGCGCTGGGCGTAGAGCTTGTAGAAATCGGGATGATCCTGGATCAGCCGCGCGCTCAGGGTCGCCAGATCACGCGCGGTGGAATAGTGCTGCGCATCGGGAAGACCCGAGGCATTGGTAAAGCGCGTGTTCTTGAGCCCCAAGTTCCGGGCCTGCGCATTCATCTGCTTGACGAAGCCTTCTTCGCTGCCGCCGAGCGTCTCGGCGAGGATGATGGCCGCGTCGTTGCCCGACTGGATGATCAGCCCGTGAAGCAGTTCGTCGACGGTGGCCGGGTTGGCCGGCTCGACGAACATCCGCGAGCCGATCGCCTTGTAGGCGTAGTCCGATACCGGCGGGCGCATGTCGAGTGCGAGTTTCTTGTCCTGAATCGCATTGAAGGCGAGATAGGCGGTCATCAGCTTGGTGAGCGATGCCGGCTCGACCCGCATGTCGGGGTCGCTTGCTGCCAGAAGCTGACCGGTGGTCAGGTCCATGAGCAGCCATGAACGCGCGGCGATCTGCGGGGCGCCCTGCGCACCGAGCCCCTGGCTCGCGGGAACGCCCGCAGTGGCGGACTTTGCCGGACCGCTGGCTGCGGCGGGCTTGCTGCCCGAGCCCGTCTTGCCGGCCGCCGCGGCGGGCGACATCGGGATCGTCAGCGCGAGCGCAAACAGCGCGGCGATCGTTGCAGCACGAGCCTGGGTAGGGTGGAACATTTGGGGAAGGCGTTCGCCGGTTGAAGGGCGAAAAGTGGTCGGGAAAGACGGCTGATTATACCGGGGAGGACGCCTCAGCCCTGTGCACGCGGGGGCGAGCCACCCGATTCGCGCAATGCCCAGGCGGTGTTGGCAGCCTGGGCGGTGCTTGCGACCCGGTCGGCCGCCTCGGCGCTGCCGCGGGTTCGCACAAGCTCGATGACTTCGCGCAGGACACCGCGCATGACGGTCATGTTGACGCAGTCCTGCAGCCGCGCTTCAAGCACGCGTCCGGCCGCGCCGAGCTCGCGCTCGACCGATCCGCGGATGCGCTGTTTGAAGTCGTCCAGGCGCGGATCGCGGGCATCGGTCCAGCCGGCGGGAAGCTCTTCGAGAATGCCCGAGAGCACGATCAGGCCGTAGGCCGCCAGCTCGTCAAGCAGCCCCGGCAGCTCGCCCGGGCGGACATGATTCGGCAGCTGGGCGAGCGCGCGTCGGCCGTCGATCAGGCGCAGCAGCCGCCGCGCCGGGGGCGACAGGCGAGCCAGCGCGGGCGAAGCGTCATCGGCGTCGTCGGTGCGCGCATAGACCAGACGGGGGTCGAGGGGTTCGGCCATCGACAGCGTTCAGCGAAATTCGCGCAGCAGCAGCTGCTTGATGACGATCAGCCGGTGGTGAAAGAAATGATCGGCACCCGGAATGACCACCACCGGCAACGCCTGCGGCCGGGCCCAGTCGAGGACCGATTGCAGCGGCACGGTGTCGTCGAGTTCACCGTGGATCACCAGCGTGTCGGTCGGCACCGTCTCGATGGTGAAGCGCGAGGCCGCCGTGCCGATGAAGACCAGACGGGAGGCCGGTGAGCCGGCGTCAGTCAGGCGAGCCGCGACACGCGACAGGACGAAGGTGCCGAAAGAAAAGCCGGCGAGGACCAGCGGCAGCGCCGCGCCCTCGGTGTTGACCTCGGCGGCGCGCGCGGCCTCGACCACGACAAGCAGGTCGTCGGTTTCGCCGCGGCCGTCGTCGTGCACACCGGCCGAATCGCCGACGCCGCGAAAGTCGGGTCGCCAGCAGACAAAGCCAAGCGTGAGCAAGGCTCGCGCCATCGTCTGGACGACCTTGTTGTCGCGGGTGCCGCCATAGAGCGGATGCGGATGCGCGATCACGGCGATGCCCCGCACCGGGTCTTGCACGGGGCGGTCGACGGCGATGTCGATGCGCCCGGCTGCGCCGTTCAGGCCGATCACGCTGGTGTGGGCGTTCATGCGAATCGCGTCAGGGGGGGCTGTCAGGGGGCTATCAGGAGGGCGCAAAAGGCGTGGGTCGGACGGGTCAGTCGATGCGCAGACGCTCGACCGGCTCGCCGTCGCGCAAGTGCTTCTCGACGATCTCGTCGATGTCCAGCTTGTCGACGAAGGTGTACCAGACGCCTTCGGGATAGACGACCGCCACCGGGCCATGCTCGCAGCGATCGAGGCAGCCCGCCTTGTTGACGCGCACCTGGCCCGGGCCGCTCAGGCCGAGTTCCTTGACCCGTTGCTTGGCATGAACCTGAAGCGCCTCGGCACCCTGGTGGGCACAGCATTCGCGGCCGTCGGTGCGCTCGTTGAGGCAAAAG
>CAIKZV010000342.1 GCA_903831925.1 uncultured Burkholderiales bacterium | reverse complement strand
CGGCCTGCTTGAAGCCCAGGTGCGTCCCCTGCAGGCGCGATTGCGCGCCTTGCTGGGTAGCGCCGATCACAGCGCCGAAGAGGTCGAGCGGCGGTTTCGTCTGGTCAGTGCGGCGCGACGAACGCTGTCGGTCCGTCACTTCGAGACGGTCGCCTCGGCCACCTTGCGACGCCGCCGACTGGCGATCGCGCACTATTCGCGTCAGACCGGCACGACCACCGAAAGAACTGTCTCGCCGCAGCAGCTGATCTTCTATCGCGAGAACTGGTATCTGCTGGCCTGGTGCCATTTGCGGCGCGATATCCGCAGCTTCGCGGTCGACGCCATCTCCGAGGCGATCATTCGCGAAGAAGCCGCCAAGGAGGTGAGCCGCAGCGCGCTGGCCGAGGTAATGGACAGCGGTTATGGCATTTTTTCAGGCCGGGACGTGACCTGGGCGAGGCTGCGTTTTTCGCCCGATCGCGCCAGATGGGTTGCCGCCGAGACCTGGCATCCGCAACAGATCGGCGCGTTCGACGCATCAGGTCGCTGGGTGCTCGAGCTGCCCTACAACGATTCGCGTGAACTGCTCATGGATATTCTCAAGCACGGCGCAGCGGTCGAGGTGCTCTCGCCCGATTCATTGCGCCAGCAGGTCATCAGCGAGCTCGATGCTGCGCTGTCGCCCTACCGAACCGATCGCGAACCTGAGCACAAAACCTGAGCACAAACCTGGTTGCTCAACACTGAGCGCCAGGCGCGGGACGGCTCAACGCGCGCCGATCTTTTCCATTTCGCCGACCAGCGCGACCCGGCTCAGCGAATCAACAGGCAGCGAGATCATCAGTTCGATGCGTCGACGGATGATCAGCGAGATATCCCAGAAGAGCTTTGCCTTCTGTTCGTCGCTTCCATCAAAGTCCATGGGGTCGCTGACCCCCCAATGTGCGGTCATTGGTTTGCCCGGCCATACCGGACACTGCTCGCCGGCGGCGATATCGCAGACGGTAATGATGAAGTCGAACTGGGGCGCGGTGGGGCCTGCGAATTCGATCCAGTTCTTGCTGCGAAAGCCCTCAGTCGGAATGCCCCACCTTGCAAGTGTGCTGAGCGCAAAAGGACTGACCTCTCCGGCCGGCTGACTTCCCGCGGACCATGCTTTGAAGCGCCCTGCGCCCATGCTGTTCATGAACCCCTCGGCCATGATTGAACGGGCTGAGTTGCGCGAGCAGACGAACAGAACCTGATAGACCTTGTCACTCATCGGGCACCCTCAGAACTTAGGACAAAGTTTCAGCTTACTAATGCTGTGTGACATGACGTGCTGTGTCGATGGCATCCGGGACGATCTCATCGGAGCATTTTTCTGGTAGCTCAGGCTATGAGCCAGAGCTGAGCCAATCTGATCGGATTGCCCTGAATGATGAGCCCGACATGATCCGCACTGTCCCGATGTTCCGCACGATTGATCTCACTTCCACGGGTTATCGCACCCGCACGGTTGATCGCACCCCCACGGTTGATCGCACCTCACTACCAGCCGCTGACCGCTCGTGGTCGACGGCGTTTGACGCAATCCTCGACGCACTGTTTCTCAGCCTCGAACCTGCGGTCGACAAGACCCTCTCACATCGCCTGAGCGAGTCCGGCGCAATGTCGTGTCAGCAGGCGTATGCCGGTTTTGACTCGCCGGCTTACCGGCGGCATGGGCGACGCATTCCGGAGCTCGAGCGTTCAAATCTCTGAGCGTTTCCGCTCAGGCTTACTTGAGCGTCGCGGTATTGGCTTCGATCCAGAGCGACAGCTCATTGAGCACCGCAGTGACGGCACGATTTGAGGCCTGTGCGCCGCCGATCGAGTCGCGACTGTCGACGGCCGCCTTCTGCGAAAAGGTTCTGCGCGCGATCAGCTCGCGGGTTCGCCAGTCGAGCAGGTCTGCCGTCATGTCAAGCCGCACGACACCCGGCGAGACCGAGTCGTCATGCGTCAGCTCATTGAGCCGCAGGCTGAGGAGCAGGTCGGTCCGCACACCCGAGGTCGACTGGGCGACGGTTTTGAGGCCGCCGACACGCGACAGTCGGGTTTCGGCGAGCGTGGCAATGCTGCGTGCCGGTCGATCGCTCCAGTTTGCAAACTGGTAATACGAGCGGCTGATACCGTCCTTCGTAAAGACCATGCGCTCGCTGTCGAAAAGCGTCTGCGAGGTGCTGCTCGCAATCAGCAGCACGCGACTGTTGCGGGGTGGCGTGCCAGCGGTCGACGCGGCCGGTAATGCCAGATCCTGCAGAACGAAGTAGTCGATCTTCGGGCTGGTGTTGGTGAGTGACAGCGACCCGCAGCCTGCAACCAGACCGGTGAGCACACAGACCATCACACAGGCCGTCAAGCTGAGAGCCGACCTGCTCAATGCTGTCCGCTTATCACGACTGAAAAATCTGACCAAGGATGTCATCGGCGCGCCTCTTCGCCCGGGCCAAGCTGGCTGTTGCTTGGCCCGATCACAATGGCCTTGGGATCCTGCAGGCGATCCAGGGTTCGGCTGACGACCGCCAGACTGCTGCGCAGATCTTCGGTGGTTGCCCTCAGTTCGTTCAGACCGACATCCACAGCGTCATCGGTGCGGCTCGAGAGGTCTGTGACCCCCTTATTCAGCACTGCGAGCGACTTGGCTACGTCGCGTTCGAGATCGGCCGCTGACTGCTTGAGTTGCTTGAGCGTGTCGCTGGCATCGCGAAGACTTTTCACTGCATCGTCGCCGACTGGCACGACCGCATTGGCCACTTTGCTGCTCGCACCCGACAAGTCTTTGCTGAGGCTTTGAAACGAGTCCGAGCTGGCCTGAAAACTGGCGGCCATGTCATCGACCGTGGTGAGTCTGCGGTTGAGTCCGACACTCAAGTCGCGGATTGCGGTGAGTGCCTGGGTCAGCGACTTCTGGTTCTTGTCGCCCATCACCGAGTTCAGGTTTTCGAGGGCGATATCCGCCTGTGAGGCTAATTTACTGACCGAATCGGCGATCTGATCGAGGTTTGAGGTGCCTTCCGGGATCACCGGGTACTGTTCGTTTTCCGCCACCGCAAGCAGCTCCGGGCCGGGTGTGCCGGGTGTATCGAGGTTGATGCGCGCCAGACCGGTCACGATGCTGCGCGCGACGACAGCGTTGGTGTTCTCGCTCACAGGCGTTGCGCGTGCCACGCGGATGATGACTTTCACCTTGTTGATGTTGTCGCGCGAAATGGTGAAGTTTTCGATCCTGCCGACCTTCACGCCCCGCATGTTGACGTCGCCGCCGACCTGCAGGCCTTCGAGCGATTGCCGCTCGAAATAAATGGTGTAGTAGCGAAAGTCGGATGCCCGGCCCGAGCTTGACAGCCAGACGAACGCCGCCACCAGCGCGACAACAATTGCCAGCAGGACCGCACCGATTAGCGTGTACCGAGCTTCAGGCTCCATCGTGCGGGGTGTTTTCTGTGCTGGTCGGATGAGGGGCGGGCAGACTGGCCCGGGACGAGAAGTAGG
>CAIKZV010000341.1 GCA_903831925.1 uncultured Burkholderiales bacterium | reverse complement strand
GTAGCCGGGTGAGACGGTGTTGACGGTCACGCCCTTGCTGGCGACTTCCTGGGCCAGGGCCATCGTGAAACCATGCATGCCTGCCTTGGCTGCCGAGTAGTTGGTCTGGCCGAACTGCCCCTTCTGGCCATTGATTGACGAGATGTTGATGATGCGACCGAAGCCTTGATCAAGCATGCCGTCGATCACCTGCTTGGTCACGCAGAACAGGCTGTTGAGATTGGTGTCGATGACCGACTTCCAGTCGTCGAGCGACATCTTGCGGAACACGCCGTCGCGGGTAATGCCGGCATTGTTCACCAGAATATCCGGGTTGCCATGCTCGGCCTTGACCTTGTCGAAGGCCTGCACAGTCGAGTCCCAGTCGGAGACGTTGCCGACCGATGCGTAGAACTGATAGCCCTCGGACTTCTGCTGAGTCAGCCACTTGTCGAAGTCGCGGGTCGGGCCACAACCGGCAATCACGGTGTAGCCCATGTCATGAAATCGCCGGCAGATGGCTGTTCCGATACCGCCCATTCCGCCGGTCACATACGCCAGTTTGCTCATTTTCTGTCTCCTCTGCCCGCAGGCATGATTGTTGTGTGTTCAGAAATCTCAGATGCCCGGCAAGCTCGACGGATTGCCGGCCTTGACCTTCACATATTGCCCGGGTGCCGCTTCGATCGGAGGGTGAGCCGCATCGCCCAATTGCGTCGGCGCACGCCTCGAGCCACCCTTGAACGCCTCCAGCCATGTCGACCAGTCGATCCACCAGCTGCCTGGGTGTTCGGTGGCCGAGGCCAGCCATTTTTCGGCCGAATCCGCCTGCTGCGAGCCATCGGTCCAGTAGCTGCGGCGATTGCGGATCGCCGAGTTGATGGAGCCTGCGATATGCCCACTCGCACCCAGAACGAAACGTACCTTGTTTGACATCAGTCGCGTGGAAGCGAAGGCCGCCTGCCAGAGCACGATGTGGTCTTCGCGGGCGCCAAAAATATAGGTCGGCACATCAATCAGGCTCAGATCGACTTGTTCACCCAGGCAGGTCAATGCGCCGGGCACGCGCAGTTCGTTCTGAAGATACATGTGGCGCAGGTACCAGACATAGAGCGGGCCCGGCAGATTGGTGCCGTCGGCATTCCAGAAGAGCAGATCGAAGGCCGGCGGCGACTCGCCTTTCAGATAATTCGAGACCACGTAGTTCCAGACGAGGTCGTTAGGTCGCAGAAACGAGAAGGTGGTGCCAAGGTCGTGCGCACTCATGATCCCTCGCTCGCCGATGGTCTGTTCCCGCCAGGCCACCTGAGCCGGGTCGACAAAGACCCCGATCGACCCCGGCAACTCGAAATCGAGCAACGTGGTCATCAGGGTCAGTGACGCCACCGGGCGCTCGCCGCGCGCCGCCAGGACCGCAAGGGCGGTGGCCAGGATCGTTCCGCCGACGCAAAAGCCCAGCGCATTGATGGTGTCGTGCTTGCCGATGGCACGCGCCGCCGCGATCGCATCAATGACGCCGCGCTGCAGATAGTCGTCCCAGGTCAGGGACGCGTGCTCGGGCTGCGCATTGATCCAGGAGACCAGAAACACCGTATGACCCTGGCCGACCGCGTGAGCCACCAGCGAATTGTCGGGCTGCAGATCAAGGATGTAGTACTTGTTGATAAAGGGGGGAACGAGCAGCAGCGGCCGTGCGCCGACATTAGGCGTCGAGGGCGAATACTGGATCAGCTCGATCACATCATTGCGAAACACCACCGCGCCCTTCGACAGCCCGACGTTGACACCCACCTGGAAAGCCGACTCGTCAGTGATCGAGATATGCCCGCGACTGACGTCTGCCATCATGTTCTCGAGACCCTTGCGCAGGCTCTCGCCCTGGGTCTCGATCATTTTCTTTTGCGCGTCTGGATTAGTCGTAAGGAAATTCGCCGGCGACATCGCATCGACCCACTGCTGGGTCAGGAACCGGATGCGATCGCGCGTGAGCGGATCCGCATCGACCGCATCGGCCATATGCCGCATGAAATCGGCGTTGAGCAGATAAAGCGCCGCATTCCAGGCGAAGGGACGCTGCTCGGTCCACGCGGGTGCAGCGAAGCGCTTGTCGGACAGCGCCGGCGCAGCAAGCTCGGGCGATGCAAAATCAGTCCAGAGTCTTTGCAGCTTCGCGCCGTAATCGGTCTGCAGCGACATCAGACGCGCGGGATCGATTTGCCAGGCGGGCATGCCTGCAGCCACTGCGGCGGCCAGGTCCTGAATCGGGCTGGTGGGTGAGATCGGCGCGGTCTGCGCAGGCCGAGGCCGAGCCGAACTTGCGGCCTGAGCCCCCGCTGAGGGCGCTTGCCTTGAAGCCGCTGAGGCAAGCTGCGCAGCAGG
>CAIKZV010000340.1 GCA_903831925.1 uncultured Burkholderiales bacterium | reverse complement strand
TTTGCGAGTTGCAAGTGGCGCTTAGTCTTCCCGGTCTCTTTCAGCGAGGCCCCCAGCCCCTTCTCGGCATCGACATCAGCTCGTCCAGCGTCAAGCTGGTGGAGTTGTCGGCGGGTGCCAAGACCGGGCTGCGACTCGAGCGATATGCCATCGAGCCGATCGAGCGTGGCGCGGTGGTCGACGGCAACATCGAAAATCCCGAGCAGGTCGCCGACGCGCTGACCCGTGCGATCAAGCGATCGGGCGCCCGCGGCAAGGCGGCTGCGCTGGCCCTGCCTTCGGCGGCGGTGATCTCCAAACGCATCATGCTCGCGGCCGGACTGCTCGAAGAGGACTATGACCTTCAGGTCGAGTCCGAGGCCAGCCAGTACATCCCGTTCGCCATCGAAGAGGTCAACCTCGACTATCAGATTCTCGGGCTGGCCGCCCAGTCGACCGAAGACGTCGAAGTCCTGCTGGCCGCCTCGCGCAAGGAAAAGGTCGAGGATCGCGTTGCCGTGGCCGAGATGGCGGGGCTGACGCCGACGGTGATCGATGTCGAGCCCTATGCCGCCCGGATTGCGATCGATCATGTGAGCAGCTTTCTGCCGAATCACGGCGAGTCAATGATCCTGGCGGTTTTCGATATCGGTCAGAGCAACACCAACCTCACCGTGGTGTTCAATGGCCAGACCATCTTCGAGCGTGACCAGAACTTCGGCGGCATGCTGCTGACTCAGGAAATCATGCGGCTTTATGGCCTGACCTTCGAAGAGTCCGAGCAGAAAAAGCGCTCGGGCGAGCTGCCCGACAACTATGCCAGCGAGCTGCTCGCGCCCTTCGTCGAGCAGGCGACCACCGAAGCCGCCCGCGCGCTGCAGTTTTTCTTCACATCGACCCCTTATTCGCGCGTCGACCGGATTTTCCTTGCCGGTGGCTGCGCGGTCACCCCGGGCCTGGCTGAGGCGATTGCCGACCGGTCACGGGTGCCGACCGAGATCATGAGTCCCTTCCAGGGCATGGAAGTCGGCAGCGGCATTCGCGAACGCCAGTTCCGACTCGACGCGCCGGCACTCATGGTCGGTTGCGGTCTTGCCATGCGCAGGTTCGACAAATGAGCACCTCCGGAAATCGCCAGGCTGCCGCCGGCACCAAGTCCGAGAATCTGCTGGTACGCGATCTGGCGCCGATCCGGATCAACCTGCTGCCGCACCGCGAACTCAAACGCGAACGCAAGAAGAAAGATTTTGTCGTCCTGGCCGCACTGGTTGCGATCGCCGGCGCAGTGACCACCTATGCCGGTGGCGTGGCCATCAATCAACAGATCAGCAACCAGTCCGATCGCAACGCGTTCATCAAATCCGAAACCGCCAAGCTCGATACCCAGATTGCCGATATTGCCTCCCTGCGTGACGAGATCGCAGCGCTCAAGGCCCGGCAGGAAGCGGTCGAGAATCTGCAGAGCGACCGCACCGTGCCGGTCCATCTGTTCGACGAACTGGTCAGGCTGGCGCCCGAGGGCCTCTATCTGCGCCAGCTCAAACAGGAAGACCGCAAGATTTCGCTGACGGGTCTGGCCCAGACCAACGAGCGGGTGGCCGACCTGTTGAAGCGGCTGTCCGAGTCCAGCCCGTGGCTCTACAAGCCCGAACTCACCGAGATCAAGGAAATCGCATTGTCCGCAGGGCCGGGTCAGAAGGAGGGCCGGACGATCTTCGAGTTCTCGCTCAATGTGCTGATCAAGCCGCCGGCTGCCAACGCGACCGCCGTTCCTGCGGCCCGCGCTGTCTCACAGACCCAGGCTGTCGAACCGACCAAGGTCGGGTCGGCGCAATAGCGGCGGAGATTCAAGATGGCCAAACTTTCCGCTATGTCATTCAACCCCGATCTGTCGAGGGTTTCCGATCAATTCAGGGGGCTGCAGGGCAGGCATCCCGGTCTGTGGCCGGTCGTGCCGCGCGCATTGCTGGCGACCGCGCTGTTTTCGACCATCGTGCTTCTCGGCTGGCTTTTCTACTGGCATGGCCTGCTCGAGGAACTCGATGTCGGCGTGCAGCAGGAAGTCGCGCTCAAGGCAACCTATCTCGACAAACTCAAGCAGGCGGTCAACCTGGCCGGATTGCGAAAGCAGAAAGATCAGGTCGCGCAGTATGTGAGCCAGCTCGAAAAGCAGTTGCCCAGCAAAGCCGAAATGGACGCGCTGCTGACCGACATCAACCAGGCCGGGGTCGGACGCGGTGCCGGTCTGAAGCTCTTCAAGCCCGGTCAGGTGGTCGTCAAGGACTATTACGCCGAACTGCCGATCACGGTCAGGGTCATCGGCAACTATCACGACCTCGGTGCGTTTGCGAGCGACCTTGCCAACCTGCCCCGGATCGTCACCCTCAACAACGTGTCCATCTCGCAATTCGAGAAATCGACGAATCTGGTGATGGATGCGACCGCCAAGACGTTCCGTTACCTCGATCCCGAGGAAATCGCACAACAGCGGGCTGCCGCCAACAAGAAAAAGCCAGGCGAGGCTAAGAAATGAGTTGGAGTGTGATGTCCCATCGGACCGGTCGCGTGGCTTGCGCCCTTGCCATCGGCTTAATCGCTGCGTTGTCGGCTGGCTGCACCGCCGGAGATGACGAGTTGCAGGCCTGGATGGACGAAAGCCGGCGCAACACGCCGGTGACGGTCAGCAAACTGGCCGAGCCCAAGGTCTTCGCGCCGTTTCGCTACCCGGCGACCGCTGAGGTCGATCCGTTCA
>CAIKZV010000339.1 GCA_903831925.1 uncultured Burkholderiales bacterium | reverse complement strand
GACCGGCTCGATCCGGTCGCGCGCCTGATGGCCGGCAATGCCGGGCGCGATGCGGCACTCGTGCCGCTGCGCATGTCGCGCATGGCGGTCTCGCCATTCACCTTCTTGCGCGGCTCGGCCTCGGTGATGGCCGCCGACCTCGCCACCCTGCCCTCGAGCGGCCTGGACGTGATGCTCGACGGCGATGCGCACATGAACAACTTCGGCATCTTCGGCACGCCGGATGCGCAAATCGTGGTCGATCTGAACGATTTCGACGAGGTGCTGGTCGGCCCCTGGGAGTGGGACCTCAAACGCCTGACCGCGAGCATCGAAGTGGCCGGGCGCGAGATCGGCCTCGATGCCTCGCAGCGATCGCACTCGGTGCGCGGCGCAGTGGCCGGCTATCGGACCATCATGCATCGAAGCGCGGCCATGCCGGTGCTCACGCTGTGGCAACGCCGCACCACGGTCGCCGATCTGGTGGCCGATGTGCCGCCCGAATGGGCGCCGGATGCGAAGGTCGACCTGCTGCTCGGCAAGGCCGAAGAAAAAGCGCGGCAATCCGACAATGCGGCGCTGTTGCAGCGCATGACCCGACATGACGAGATCGAAGGGCGTCGCTTCGTCGAGGAGCCGCCGGTACTCACCCGGCCCGATGCCGCGACGCGCGCGCTGATCGCCCGCGGCCTGCACGACTATCTCGATACCCTGTCGCCCGAGCGACGCTACATGCTGCAGCGATATTCGGTGGCCGATGTGGCCCATCGGGTGGTGGGCGTGGGCAGCGTGGGGCTTCGGGCCTGGTGCGTGATGCTGTTTGGCAACGACGGTGACGATCCGCTCTTTTTGCAGGTCAAGCAGGCCGCGCCCGCGGTGCACGCGCCCTATGTGAGCAAGCAGCCACCCGAACTCGGCAAGCACGAAGGCCGTCGGGTGGTCTATTGCCAGCGCCTGATGCAGGCACTCGGCGACCCGCTGCTGGGCTGGACCACGATCGACGGTCTTCCCTATTACGTGCGTCAGATGCGCAATCTCAAGGGCTCGTTTGCACCCGAAAAGATGTCGGCGCCGACCTTCGCCGCCTTTGCCTGGAGCTTTGGCGGTCTGCTCGCGCGTGCCCATGCCCGCACCGGCGATGCGGCAGCGATTGCAGGCTATTGCGGCGCGGACAGCGGACAGCAGCTCGACGAGGCGCTGCTGCGCTGGTCGATCAGCTATGCCGACCAGACCGAGGCCGACCATGCTCGCCTGGTGGCCGCGATTGCCAGGGGCGACGTGCCGTCGGTGCCGGCGTCGCAGGCTGGTTCGGGTGACTGAGGTCCGACGCAGCCGGGCCGGTGCACACGCCAGCCCGGCCACTGGCTTGACAAGCCGGGGTCTGCCAACCAGAGTCGGGCAAAAATGACCGGCAGCAGCGCCGGCAACAGCGCCGCCATTTCGCTCGAGCCCCTGCGCTTGAGCAACCACACCTATTTCGGGGAGACACAGGGTGAGCACACCGTCGGATCAGGCGTTTGAAACCGATTTCTGGAAAGACGAACAACTGCGCAAGGTCTGGGACCAGATCATCCCGGGCGAGCCGCGCAAGACCATTCCGTATCTGCTGACGCTCGAGGCGATCCAGAAATACTGTCGGGTGGTGGGCGACCTGCATCCGCTCTATTTCGATGAGGCCTATGCCAGGACCACGCCCTACAAGGGCCTGATCGCGCCGCCCGCGATTCATATCCTGCTGATGTTTGCCTGCACGCCGGCCGACGACTGGATGCGCAGCCCCGGTACGGTCAATGCCGGCCAGTCGTGGAGCTACAACCTGCCGGCGCGCCCGGGCGACACGAT
>CAIKZV010000338.1 GCA_903831925.1 uncultured Burkholderiales bacterium | reverse complement strand
CTTGGCGACATAACTGCGTTTGCTGTTGTCGCTGCTGGTGATCGTTGTCTTGTCGGTGCCCAGCGCTGAGACGATCATCGACACGGTGGCTGTCGACAGTTGTCCTGCGCACAGCAGCAGATTCAGTCTGGCGACCAGCGAATCCGGGTTGCCGACCAGCGCGAGTTCGGCGCTGTAATCGGGCACGATGTCGGGGCCGTCGGTCGGAGTGGGCGAATCAGGCGAGGTGATCAGCTCGGGCGCGCGCACCCAGATGCCCGACCACACGATGTTCTGCATGAAGTTGACCCAGGAGGCGGTGGTGCTCTCGGTGACCAGCTGGAACTCGGGCACCGTCGATTTGCTCGCCGCCATGACAGTGCCGGGCGGGACATAACCGGGCCGGAAAAAATTGAAGACGGTGGGCGATTGCAGGGGGCTTTGCGCCAGTGCATCGACCGCCGAATAGTCGAATTTCCCGAGTTTCCAGGTGCCCTTGAGCGAGTTGGCCTTGAAGGTTCGCGACCACTGCGCGACACGCACCATCGGCTCACGCAGTTTGCCGAAGGTGGTCGAGGTCAGACCGGCGGTGCTGTTGGCCTCGTCATCGAGCAGCACCGCCCTGAACACCGCACCCAGATCACCGCGCACGCCCTTGCCGTTGTCGTTGAAGGCGGCGGCAACGCGAGCCACATAGGCCGGACTCGGATCACTGCAGACCAGCCGCTGGATCATCTGGCGCCCGAAGAAGGGGCCGACATTCGGATGGTTGAACAGGGTGTCGAGCGCGATCTTGAGCGCGGCCTTGCCCTCGGTGCCGGCCGGTACGGTGACGCCCAGGAAACTCGCCTCGAGCATCGAGTGCCGACTGGCATTGAGCACCATCGGCCGCCTGGTGTAGCCCACCTGCTTGAGCCGATAGGTCGGCGCAACCGCTGAGTTGGTCGTCCCGTCCGATTCGTCTGCCTGATAGCCGGTGAAGACCCGCGCCAGATTCGAGACGTCGGACTGGGTATAGGTCTCGATCGACACGCCGCCCGCGCCGAGCTTCGATGTGCCATCAAGGTTGAGCTGGACCAGCCCGATCGAAAAGAGCTGCATCACCTCGCGGGCGTAATTCTCGTCGGGCAACCGGCCGGTGGCCACGTCTTCTTTCTGGTTGCCCAGCGTGTTCAGAAATTCGCCCATCGCCACACACAGTGTGATGCGCTCGAGCAGGGTGCGGAAATTGCCGAAGGCGTTCTCGGTCAGCAGGTCCCAGTAGTTGGCCACCGCAAACTGCGCCCACTGCAGCGTCGAGACGCCCGAGATCGACACCACAAAAAACTCGGACAAGGCCAATGCGCAACGCCTGCGCACGCCATCGGACTGCGACAGGATCTGCTGCCAGGCCATGTAGTTGGCCTGATAGTCCATCTGGTAGAACTGATTCGCATCGATGACCGCATAGCCGCGCTCGGCCAGCCAGTCCCAGCCCTTCTGACCCGGTGCGGCAGCAATCTGCTCGTCGAGCCAGGCCGATCGGCCTTTGGCTTTCACCGCATCGATATCGGACTGCGATGACGAAAATTGCGCATGCTGCACAAAGCGCGCGGCCGCATAGTCGGCACTCAATGATTGAGCCGCCGCCTGCTGTGTCGTGGTCGCATTGCTGCCCGACGAATCGCTGCTGCTGCCGCCACCACCGCCGCAGGCTTCAAGAAAGAGCGCGGTCGCCGCAGCGGCCGACAGGGCCGCAAACGGCATCCCGCCTTGCACCTCGCCTTGCACCTCAGCCGGCACAGAAGGGGGGACTGAAGGGGGCACATGAGCGGTTAACAGATCATTGGAAGACGACCGTGTCACCGTGTCGTCGTGCATGTCCTGGGGCATCGCGTCTCCTTGGCGTACCCAAGCTTAGAAAGGAATCGCCCCGGCAAGCGCCCGAATGCCCCTGGACGGTCAGTGATCAGCCCCTGGACGGTCGGCTAGCGAGTCGGCGTAACAACGTCAGGGTGCGCGCGCGGACCCGATCGCCCGCGCAATCGACGCACCAGTCGCCCCAGCAGATGCTCGGCGTCGTCGACATAGGTGAACACCGCCGGCACCACCAGCAGCGACAGCAGGGTCGAGGTGATCAGCCCACCGATCACTGCCACTGCCATCGGCGAGCGAAAGCTCGGATCGCTGCCCCAGCCGACCGCGATCGGGAACATGCCTGCGCCCATCGCGATCGTGGTCATGAGGATCGGTCGCGCGCGCTTGTGGCAGGCATCGACCAGCGCATCGAAGCGGCTCATGCCATGACGGCGCGCCATGATCGCGTACTCGACCAGCAGGATCGAGTTCTTGGTGACGATGCCCATCAGCATCAGCAGCCCGATCAGCGAGGGCATCGAAAAACTCTTGCCGGTGAGCAAGAGCAGCACGAAGGCCCCACCGATCGACAGCGGCAGGGCCGCCAGAATCGTGACCGGCTGCATGAAGTCGCGAAACAGCAGCACCAGGACCATGTAGATGCACAGCACGCCGATGCCCATCGCCAGCCCAAAACTCGCAAAGAGCGCCTGCATCTCCTGCGCATCGCCCTGCTGGGCCAGGCGCACGCCCACCGGCAGATTGCGCAGCGTGGGCAGGGCCATGGCTTCGTCATAGACCGCACCCAGCTCGCGCCCGGCAAGCTCGACATCGAGGGTGACATTGCGACTGCGATTGAGCCGGTCGATCTGGGCCGGGCCGCTGTCGATGCTGATACCGGCGACATTGTCGAGCATCACCGGACCATTGCGCCCGGGCACCGTCAGGCGCCCGATGGCGGCGAGATCGGCACGCGCAGCATCGGGCAGCTTGACCCGGATCGGCACCTGACGCTCGCTCAGATTGAGCTTGGGCAGCCCAACGTCATAGTCACCGGCGGTGGCCACCCGCACCGTCTCGGCGATGCTCGCCGCGGTCACGCCCAGGTCGGCCGCGCGGGCGAAGTCAGGACGCACGATGATCTCGGGCCTCACCAGGCTGGCACTCGAGCTCACATTGCCGATGCCCTTGAGGGTGCGCAAATCGCGCTCGAGCGCCTGGGCGGCCGCACTGAGCGCCTGCGGATCCTCGCTGCTGAGCACCAGCTGCATCTTCACGCCGGTGTCTTGAGAGCCCACGCTCAGACGCACGCCCGGCACCTGCGCAAGGCGCTCGCGGATCTCGGTCTCGACCGCCTGCTGCTTGCGATCGCGCTCGGTGCGACCGGTCAGCAGCACGGTGAGCACCGCCTTGCGGGCCTCGGGCGCCGCACCGATCGCAAAGGCATCGCCCGACGAGCCGCCTCCCACTGAACTGAGCACATGGCGCACATCGGGCGAGGCGGCCACCAGCCCGCGCACCTGCTCGGCGGCATCGAGCGTCTGCTGCAGCGTACTGCCCGGCGGCAATTCGATGCTGACCTGCGTCTGGCCGCGATCGGCCGGCGGCACGAAGCCCTTGGGCAGCAGCGGCACGAGTGCGATCGAGCCGATGAAGAACAGGATCGACAGGATGGCGGTGATGCCGCGATGACGCAGACACCAGCGCACCGCCGACAGGTAGTGCCGCATGACCCAGCCGTCCTGCGATTCGTCGATGATCGGTACCACGCGATCGTCGGTTGACGAATGGCCGGATGCCGCCGCAAGCGGGGCAGTGCCCGCGCCGCTCGCTTTCTTCGGCTTGAGCAGATAGGCCGCCATCATCGGCGTGAGCAGGCGGGCAACCACCAGCGAGGCCATGATCGCCAGCACCGCGGTCCAGCCGAACTGCTTGAAGAACTTGCCCGGGATGCCCGACATGAAGGCGGTCGGCAAAAACACCGCCACCAGCGCGAAGGTGGTCGCGATCACCGCCAGACCGATTTCATCGGCCGCCTCGAGCGAGGCCTGCATCGGCGATTTGCCCATTTTCAGATGGCGCTCGATGTTCTCGATCTCGACGATCGCATCATCGACCAGGATGCCCACCACCAGTGCCAACGACAGCAGGGTCACGGTGTTGAGCG
>CAIKZV010000337.1 GCA_903831925.1 uncultured Burkholderiales bacterium | reverse complement strand
AGGCCTGGAAGATCGGCCGTGGCAAGGAGCGTGCGCAGCGTGATACCGGCAACAAGCGCGCCAATGCGATCGATGATGGCGTGCTGATCCTCGTGGCCAAGAACGACCGCAAGGTTCGTATCGAGGTCGGGTATGGCCTGGAAGGTGCGATTCCGGATGCGATCGCCAAACGCATCATCACCGACGGGATCACACCGCGCTTTCGCGACGGTGATTTTTTTGGCGGACTCAATGCGGCTGTTGATCTGCTCACGCATCGCATCGACGGGGAGGATCTCCCGACGCCGAGCGCAGGCGGTGCCGGTTCTGAAGACAATCCGATGGGGCTGGTGCCGCTGCTGCTCGGATCTTTCATTATCGGCATCGTGGTCTCGCAGATGCTGGGCCGTTTTATCGGCGCAACGGTGGCCGGTGGTTTTTCGGGCGCAGCGTCGGCGGCCGCATTGTCGTCCGGTCCGCTTGGCGCGGTGATTGGGGCAGGCTTGTTTGCGCTGGTGCTTGCGGTTGGCGGCAGCCGAGGCGGCGGAGGTGGCGGCGGCGGCGGTGGATTGCAACCGATGGGTCGTCGCACTTACCGCCAGGGGCCGGTGTTCATCCCCGGTGGTTTCGGTGGTGGAGGCGGTTTTGGCGGCGGCGATGGTGGCGGCTTTGGCGGGGGTGGTGGAGGCGGCTTCGGCGGGGGAGGGGCGTCAGGTGGATGGTGATCGCGTCTCAATGACGCCCCGTTACGGCCTTTTTCGCTGGCTGTATCACATGTGGATCGGTCCGATGCATGTGCGGCGGGTCTTCACCCGTGAGGCGTTTTCACGTATCGAGCAGACCATCGCGCTGGGTGAACGGGATCACTATGCCCAGGTTCGCTTTGCTGCCGAGTCTTCGCTCAGTACTCCCGAGCTGTGGCGCGAAGTCGATGCCCGGCATCGCGCGGTTGATGTTTTCTCGAGCCTGCGGATCTGGGATACCCAGGACAACAATGGCGTGCTGGTCTATCTGCTGTGGGCCGATCACGCCATCGAGATCGTGACCGACAGGGGCGCCACAGCAGCGATCGATCCGGCGGTCTGGGAGTCGGCGTGTGCGCAGTTCACGAATGCCTGTCGAGATGGACGGCATGTCGAGGGCGTGATTTCGGCCATCGACACGATCAATCAGGCGCTCGCCCGATCGTTTCCCTCGGGCGGCATCGACACGCCGGACGAGTTGCCGAACGAGCCGGTAATCCTTCGTTAGCAGGTGTCCGCGCAGCAGTCTCGCGCGCGATACAGTCGGATTTGAAGCGTGCTTGCTGCAGTCAAAAGCGAATCGATGCAGCCTTGACGGGTCAGATCGGCTTTGCTCGCGCCGCGACCGGCACGATCGAGGGCTTGGGACGCGCCGCCATCACGGTCAGGATCGCAGGACTTGCCCAGCTTTCCTGAGGTGTGTCGTCGATGTCCGTCTGTGGTGACTTTTCTGCGGTGGCGGGCGTGCGACCGGTCAGCAGCGCCAGGCAGGCCTCGGTGTCTCGGTCGATGCGATAGCCGGATGACAGCGCGCGGGCGGCTTCGTCCAGACGAGCCGCGGCGCAGTGCGATTCGCAGGCCTCGATCTCGGCGCGGAAGGCTTCGACTTCGACTTTGAGCCGATAGGCCTGGCTCAGGTAATAGCGGGCCATATGGACGATGGCGCCGCCGCGCCAGAACTGTTTGCAGTGTTCGAGCTCATGGATCACGGTCGGGCGATCGGCGGCGAAATCGGACCGGATGATGACAAATACCCCCATGCTCAGGCCGATCAGCCGTCCAGGCATCCGCTCGACGGCCAACACTGGCACCGGCAGGATTTTCCAGAGACGTTCCATCAGGATCTTCATGGGAATTGGGGTTAGCAATTTTCATGCCGTTTCCCCTGGTGTGTTGCAAGTGGTTGATCCGAAAAGATGTGTAGATTTCCGAACGGCTTTGCATGAAACCGACTGTAAAGAAAACCGACACTAACGGGACACAAGCTCGGTCTGGGCTAGGATTGCCCATGGCTCAAGGGGCTGTTTTGGGTGACAGGTCGTCCGGACGTGCATCGCATGGCCGGGCGCGTCGTCTTGCGTTTGGCGGGCTGCTTCTGGTGTCGATGGCGCTGCATGCGCTGGTGCTGGTGCCGCTGTCCGGGCAGTGGGGCGGGGCGAGTCAGAGGGCTGTTTCGGCTCCCGAGCCGATCCAGGTGGTGTTGCTTCAGCCCGATTCGGCAGGTGTTGAGCTGCCGCGGGCTGGGTTGCAGCCTGAGTCAGCGGTCGACGCTCGTCGTACGAAAAACGTCCCCGCGTCGAAAGCGTCTCGTCCTGCCGCGCCTGGGTTGCCTGGCCAGAGCGCCTCGTCGGCGATGACGCCGACAGACGCGGTGATGAAAGAGCCGGTTTTGTCAGTCGATTCGCCGAGCGACTCAGCGAGTTTGGGCGACACTGTTGAGTCGCCTGGCGCGTTGGCGACTGCATCGTCAGGGCTGGTCTCGGATATTTCGCCCGAGGGCCCGGTTGCCAATGTCGCGCCCGGCGAGCCATCGGCAGGAAAGGGCGCCGACGCGTTGCTGCCAAGTCTGCCCGGGTCGCGAACTCAGCGTTTCCGGGTCTACTGGGGCGATTTTTCGCAGCAGCAGTCGGTGGCCCGGCT
>CAIKZV010000336.1 GCA_903831925.1 uncultured Burkholderiales bacterium | reverse complement strand
GCATGATGCCCAGCATCGTTGCCTCAAGGAAAAAGGCGGTCAGGACCTCATAAGCCAGCAGCGGCCCGGCAACATTGCCAACCGCATTCATGAAGCCAGGCCAGTTGGTTCCGAACTGAAAGCTCATGGTGATGCCGCTGACCACACCCAGCACGAAGGTCAGGGCGAACATCTTGATCCAGAACTGGTAAGCGTCCATCCAGTACTGCTGACCGGTCGCAACGAAGCGCGACTTGAAAAACAGCAGGAACCAGCCCATCGAAATGCTGATGGTGGGAAAAAGGATGTGGAAAGTGATGTTGGCTGCAAATTGAATGCGGGCCAGAACGACCGGATCGAGGGATTCCATACTTCGCTTGCCTTCTTTCAGACAGCCGGCTTGGGCCGTGCGGTGATCTCGACACCCAACTCGCGGGCGACTTCCTGCGAATGCTCGCCGAGATTCGCGGGATGTCGCAGTTCGCGCTTCTGGCTGGCCGAAAATTTCACCGGCATGCCGACCTCCACGTAGGGCCCTTCGGTGGGGTGTTCGCGCTCGCGGATCAGGCCGCTGGCCTTGAGTTGCGGATCGCCAAGCAATTCATCGATGCGGTTGACCCGCATGGCCGGTACCTGAGCCTGCTTCATCAGCGCCAGCCATTCGTCGGTCGTGCGCTCCGGGGAAATCGTCGCCATCAATTCGAACATTTGCGACATGTTCGCGCGACGGGTGGGCTTGTCGATGAAACGGGCTTCCTTGAGCACATGGCCATGGCCGGCAGCTTCGAAAAACCGCACCCATCGGTCGTCCATATACGGCGCAAACGCGATGTAACCGTCCTTGGTGCGCATCGGCTGGCGGGTCGGGTCGAGTTGGCGCTGGTAGTAGCCGGGGCTCGCGGTGGCCGGCACGAAGCTGTTGTCACACAGATGCTCGAGGGTGTTGAAGCTCACCATCGATTCGAACATCGGCACCTCGACGAACTGGCCTTCGCCGGTGCGCAGCTTGTGGATGATCGCAGCCAGCACGCCATAGACCGCATGCAGTCCGGAGACCTTGTCGGCGATTGCTGCCGGCATGAAGCGCGGCTGCGGATTGCCATCGGCCATCGGCAGCAGTTGCGCGAGGCCGGTGGCGGCCTGAATGATGTCGTCGTAGGCCTGCAAGCCGGCATAGGGTCCGCTCTCATCGAAGCCGGTACAGTGGACGTAGACGATGTCAGGGCGAATTTTTCGCACTGCTTCATAGCCCAGTCCTGCGCGCTCGATGGCATCGCTGCGAATGTTGTGGATGAACACATCGCTCACCTCGATCAGGCGGCGCATCGCCTCGCGTCCGGATTCGCTCTTGAGATCCCAGTCGACCGTCCGCTTGCCGCGATTCAGCCTCATGAAGACGGGTCCCATGCCCGGCGTGGTCGGCGGGTTGCCGATCAGCCGCGAGGTGTCGCCTTCAGCAGGTTCGAGCTTGACGACCTCGGCGCCCAGATCGGCAAGGGTCTGTGTGCAATAAGGCCCGAAGAACACCGTGGTGAGATCGGTGACGCGGATTCCTTCGAGCATGGCCTGGCGTGTCATGGTGGCTCCCTGAGATCGACTGGTCGCGAGGATAACAGCCGCGCAGCGGCGCGATGCAAACCACCCGGCGAAGGGTTACCATCGTCGAGCCCGTCCTGACCCCATACCTGCGCAACCTGCCTAACCCGCTTAGGACAATGGACCGACCATGACCCAACCCAAGATTCTTTCCGAAGATCAACGCCCGGCGCCACTCAATGTCGGGGGGTTCATGATCAGTGTGCTGGCCTCGACGAAAGAGACCGGTGGCAACGAGTTCTTCCATCAATCGGGGCCGGAAGGCAAGGGTCCTGGGCCGCATTTTCACCCCTGGGACGAGGCCTTCTTCGTCCTCAAGGGCGAACTTCACTGCGGTGTCAACGGGGTCGATACCGTGGTCGGACCTGGCGCCATGGTGTATGTGCCCGGCGGGTCGACGCACTGGTTTCGCTTTGGAAAAGGCGGCGGCGAACTGCTCGCGGTCACCTCGAAGGGCAATGCTGCCGCGATGTTTACCGACTTCGACAAAGGCGTTACCTGGGAAAGCCCTGACCGCACTCAGCTGATCGCCATTGCCGCCAGCCATGGGCAGACGATCATTTCCTGAGCACTGCCTTGCCGGAGCACCCTGAGGGGTTCGCCAACGATGATCCCCCTGAACGCTGCTTCCGTTCCGGTCGCCGCTGTGATTGATCCCTTGAGATCCTCGCGGCGCGTCTTTGTCCTCGGGGCAACAGGCACCATTGGTCGCGCGACTGTGCGTGCACTGGTTCGTCGCGGCCACGAGGTGGTCTGTTTCGTCCGATCACACTCGGGGTCAGGCGCTTCAAACTCGGCCGATGCGTTTCGGCTGCAGTTTCCCGGGGCGACGGTGCGAGTCGGTGACGTAACCCAGGCGACCTCTTTGGCCAATGACGGTTTTCGGGGCGAGCACTTCGATGTGCTGGTGTCCTGCATGGCCTCTCGAACCGGTGCCCCGAAAGATGCCTGGGCCATTGATCATCAGGCGCATCTCACCGCGCTTGAGGCCGCACGAAGGGCGGGCGTCACACAGTGTGTGCTGCTGTCGGCGATCTGTGTACAGAAACCGCTGCTGGCATTTCAGCAGGCCAAACTCGCCTTCGAGAAGGTGCTGATCGAATCGGGACTGACCTATTCCATTGTTCGGCCGACCGCGTTTTTCAAATCGCTTTCCGGTCAGATCGAGCGGGTGAAAAAGGGCAAGCCCTTCCTGGTGTTCGGGGACGGAACGCTCACCGCGTGCAAACCGATCAGCGACGATGATCTGGGAGATTTTCTGGCAGGCTGCATCGACGACACCACGCGCCACAATTGCATTTTGCCGATCGGTGGGCCGGGCGAGGCGATCACGCCCCTTCAGCAGGGAGAGCATCTGTTCGGTTTGCTCGGGCGCCCGGCGCGCTTCAAGCATGTCCCGGTCGCGATGCTGGATGTGATCGTTGGTGTACTCGGCACCGCTGGTCGTTTATTTCCGGCGCTTGCCGAGAAAAGCGAGTTGGCCCGCATCGGACGCTATTACGCAACCGAATCGATGCTGGTGCTCAACCCTGACACCGGTCGCTATGACGCCGAGGCCACGCCCTCGACCGGCACCGAAACCCTATTTGATTTCTATGCAGGGCTGGTCAGCGGCGAGATCGCACCCGATCGCGGCGATCATGCGGTTTTCTGATTTTTCTTCGAGCTTCCATGACAAAAGCCAACGCCATCGTTTTTGATGCCCCGCAACAGCTGTCTGTTCAGACGCTCGATCTGAAGCGGTTTGAGGCCACTGATATCGAGGTTGAGGTCAGCTTCAGCGGCATCAGTACCGGCACCGAGCGATTGCTCTGGGATGGGACCATGCCGCCTTTTCCGGGGCTGGCTTATCCGCTTGTGCCGGGCTACGAAACTGTGGGTACCGTGGTCAAGGTGGGTGACGCAGACAGCATCAAGGTCGGCGACAAGGTCTTCATTCCGGGTTCCTACAGCTTTCAGGGCGTGCGCAATATTTTTGGCGGCGCAGGTTCTCGGCTGATCGTGTCGCATGATCGGGTCGTGCGAGTTGCGCCCGAGCTGGGGCCCAGGGCGGTCCTGCTGGCACTGGCGGCAACCTGCTATCACACCGTCTCGATTGGCGGCGCTCGCGAGCCGATGGTGGCACCCGGCCTGATCGTGGGTCACGGGGTGATGGGCCGATTGCTGGCGCGCATCACGCTTGCGCTCGGCATGCCGGCGCCGACCGTCTGGGAAACGCAGCCGGTGCGCCGCGAGGGCGGCGAAGGCTACACGGTGATCCATCCTGATGAAGACCCTCGCAAGGACTACGCTGCCATTTATGACGTCAGCGGCGATGGGTCGATCCTGAATGGCCTGATTTCGCGGCTGTCACCTGGCGGCGAAGTCGTGCTGGCAGGCTTTTACAAGCAGGATCTGAATTTCGCCTTTGCTCCGGCTTTCATGAGAGAGGCTCAGATCAGGGTGGCGGCGCAATGGAAAAAACACGACCTGCTGGCGGTGACTGCACTGGTTGAGTCGGGTGCCCTCTCACTGGACGGGCTGATTACTCACACCTTTGAACTTGCTCGTGCGCGCAATGCGTATGAAGTGGCCTTCGGCGACCCGCAGTGTCTGAAGATGATGGTCGACTGGCAGGTATAAAAAACGCCCCGTTGTGCGGGGCGTTTTTCGGGCGGGCAGCGCGTTCGAGTTTAGCGAGTGGGGCTCATTACCGCTGCCTGAACCGCTTTCTTTGCCATGTTCTGGAAGGCTTCAATTGAGCCGGTGCCGGTTCTGAACGAGTCGCCCTGAACCGTCAGGACTCCGCCGCCCAGAAATTCGCGCGACATGCTGTCGACGATTCTGCTCTCGACGACCATTGCCGGGATCTTTGAGTTCACGCCGCCGGCATAGGCTGCGCCATTGACCACCAGGCCAACCGGTGTGAAGTTGTAGACTTTCAGTCCCTCGGCATCGATTTCGGCACCGGTGATTGCAACCGAGATACGGGCCACGCCCGGGCCAGGGGTGGTGACGATCTTCATCGAGCGGCGGCTATCCACTGCCTCGTAGATCGCGGTCTGCAGTGCTGCCCTGGTCTGCGCGACGATTTCCGGCGTGACTTCCTTGGTGTAGGCACCCGAGTCGGTCGCGATCGGATCGATGATGATGGCGGTGTAGGTGGCAGGGTTGATCGACGCATTGCGATAGCGCCACATCTTGACGTCTTTCGGCATGCCGCCGACTTCGGTCAGCAGGTTGTAGTTGGGCAGAAAGCCAGACTGAGGGATGGCCTGCTCTTTGCCTCGATGGTTGCCGGCACAACCAGAGATGGCTGCAGCCAGGGTCAAAGCGGTGGCAATGACGAGAATTTTTGGCGATTTCATTTGGATTCCTTCGAGGCAATGCTGGGATAGTGGACGAATGAGTGGACGACTGATGAGTCGGCTAACGATTGACTAATGGACTGACTCAAGGCTCGACCGATGCGTCGATGTTTTGGCGATTGGCACAACGCCCCGCGCGATGATACGTGCATAGCAAGAATTTCGATCATGTCAGTCATGAACTCCCTGATGCTTTCGCCGAAATTCACCTAAGGCATCGAAGTCTGGCTCCGCACCCAACCCAGGCCTGTCCGTCAAGCTGATGAAGCCACTGTCTGGGTGCGCCAGCGGCCCGCAAGTGAGCTCGCGAAGCGGGTTCGGGTTGGCGTCGACTTCCAGCATGCCGTCGCCGCCTGCGGCGGCGAGCAGATGGGCCGAGGCGAGCAGCCCGACTCCGGCACCAAGGTAGTGCGGGCAAAACCGCACGCCCTGGTCGATGAGTTGTCGCGCGACGGACAGACAACCGGTAAAGCCGCCCCATTTGGCCAGATCGGGCTGCATGACGCCAAAGGCCTTCGATGCGAGCGCTGCATCGAAGCCCGCAAAAGACGCGATGTTTTCGCCAGCAGCCAGTCGAATCCTTGTTGTTGAGGCCAGCGCCTGCCATTCGGCTATCGGGCGATCGGCACGCAGTGGCTCTTCCAGCCACACCGGTTCGAAGACTTCGAAGGCATGGGCCATCGCGACGGCTGTATCGCAGTCCCAAGCCTGATTGGCATCGATCATCAGGGGGGCATCGCCGATGACTTTTCGCAAGGCGCGCAAATTGGCGGTATCACGCTCAAGACCGAAGCCGACTTTGAGTTTGAAGGCCCGATAGCCTTGCGCGAGCTTGTCGGCTGCCAGCACTTGCGGGTCGGTCGGGTTAAGCCCACTGGCATAGACCCGGACTCGCGGCGAATGACCGCCCAGCATTTTCCAGAGCGGAAGCTTGTTGCGGCGCGCCTGAAGATCCCAGACCGCGATATCGATCCCTGCAATGCATTGTGCGATCGGGCCGGGTTCGGCAGATTGAATCGCCAGTACTGCGGTCTGCTCGGTGAGATCGAAAAAGGCACTGGAGGCTGATTCGATGGTGCGGCCCACGAGAAGGGGCGCAAAGACCGAGTCGATAAGCCGAGCGCGGTGTTCGGCGCCGACCGTCGGGAAATTGCACCAGACCTCGCCCCATCCGGTGCAGCCATCGGTGTCGGTGATCCGGATGAAGACCGCCGGTCGATCGCGCATGATGCCGAACGAGGTCTGCACCGGGATGTCGATGGGTGCCCGAAAGACGAAGGCTTCAAGCCGGTCGATCGACAGGCTCATGCGTTGCCCTTGCCGACTGACTCGCGTTCGAGAATGTCGAGCAGCGCGGTCCAGTCCTGATCGATGCGGCCCGCGCGCTCCTGCAGGTTGAACATCTCGCGCGCGCCTGTCCCGGTCGCCAGTGTCACGCCGTACTGGTCGCCGAGTTCCTGAGCGAGCAGGAGGTCCTTGCGCGCAAGTCGGGCGGAAAATCCTGGCG
Organism: uncultured Burkholderiales bacterium; assembly: GCA_903831925.1. Classification (GTDB taxonomy): domain Bacteria; phylum Pseudomonadota; class Gammaproteobacteria; order Burkholderiales; family Burkholderiaceae_E; genus UBA4615. The sequence continues at coordinate 8,639 of CAIKZV010000336.1, read as the reverse complement.
TGAAGTCGCCCATCAGGGCTTTGCCGGGATAGACGGTTTCGAGCGAACCGCGTCCGGCGACCGTTCGTTTGAAAAGGCCGCGAAGAAAGTCGCGATCGAGCCCCGCGGCGCTGGCCAGGGCGAGCGCTTCCGCATTGGCGACCACGCTGACCGAGGCCAGGTAGTTGTTGATGATCTTGGTGGTGAGTGCGCTGCCTGCGGGGCCGCAGTGGATGACTTCTTCGCAGACGGGTGCAAGCACCGGTCTGATGCGATCAATCTGGCTCGCCTCGCCGCCCACCAGAAACAGCACCTGCCGGGCGGCTGCATAGTCAGGGCCACGGGCAATCGGAGCGTCGATCAGGGTCATGCCGAGGCGGGTGATGTCGGCATGAAGCCGCATGAAGTCGGCCCTCGAACCGGTGCTCATGTCGATGAAAACGGTGCCCGGGCCGGCTGCCGACAGCGCCCCTTGCGGTCCGAGGACGACCTCACGCACTTCGAGCGAGGTCGGCAGCAGGGTGATGACGATATCGCAGCCTTGCATCGTGTCGGCCGGCGTCGTGCCAACGCGTGCACCGCGTTGCGCAAGGCGCTCGCAGGCCGCCGCCGACATGTCATAGACAGACAGGCTGTTGCCGGCCTCGATCAGATTGGTCGCGATCGGCGTTCCCATCGCCCCGAGCCCGAAAAACGCAATCCTTGCCATAGCGAAGTCAGAGCTCAGCGGTGAAGGTCGTTCGTGCCGCTGCGATCAATGCCGCGGACCTGAAACAGTTTGCGCCGCGACAGGTCGAGCACGCCCATATCGCGCACCTGTTGGGCGGCCAGTTCACGATCGAAATACGAGCTGGCCGGCATGTAGCGAAAGACCATGCCCGCACGGCGCTTGCCCGAGTTGTTCGGATTCGCGCCATGAATCAGGTAGACGTCATGTATTGAGAACTTGCCGGGAGCTAGCTCGATGTCGCGTGCCGGAGCGCTTTGCAGGTGCTCGGGCTTGAGGACCTGGTTCAGGACGATTGCGTCGCTGTTGTCGGTATCGTGCGAATAGCTGACTCGGTCGCGATGCGAGCCCGGGATCACCCGCAGGCAGCTGTTCTCAATGTTGACATCGTCAATCGCGATCCAGGCGGTAACGGTCTCGAGCGGGCGAATCGGCCAGTAGTGGCCGTCCTGATGCCAGGGCGTTGCGCGTCCGCCTTTACCCGCCTTGCAGAACAGGGCCGAGCCCCAGACGATGATGTCGTCGCCGATCAGCTGGGCCACCGCATCGAGAATCTGGGGCATCACCGCATAGTCGAGCCAGCTCGGATCGCGCTCGATGATGTCGGGCACATAATCGGCATCAGTAATATTCTGGGCCGCGAGAAAGTCGTCGAGTTTTTTCTGCAGCTCAGCGACCTGCTCCGTGGTCAATCCGTTTTTCGGGACGATGATGCCGTCCTGGCGGTAACCGGCGATGTCTTCGGCGCTCAGGGGTAAACCGGATGGTGCGCTTTGTGATGCACTCAACGGCTGCATGGTCTCCGGCCTCATCGACATCAGGTGGCATACCGGATTTGACCGGCTTTCAGTGAGCATGATACTGGTCATCGCTGAGCAGGCCCTGATTCGGGGCGAACGGGCGTATCAGGAATGGAAGCGATGAACCCTAAGTTGGCAAGCCGTGTTGCATCGGCAAAGGTGCCCTTTTGAAGTCCGCGGCTTATGACTACATCGTGGTCGGTGCAGGGTCGGCCGGGTGCCTGCTGGCCAATCGCCTGTCTGGCGCCGGCCATCGGGTGTTGTTGCTCGAGGCAGGCGGTCGCGATCGCAGCTTCTGGATTCACCTGCCGGTGGGTTATTTCAAGACCATGGTCGATCCCCGGGTCACGCGTCAGTTCGATACCGAACCCGATGAAGCGTCAGGTGATCGAAATATCGTCTGGCCGCGAGGTCGTGTGCTCGGCGGCTCCTCATCAGTCAATGGCCTGATCTACATTCGTGGCCAGAAAGAAGACTATGCCGACTGGGTTGCCGCAGGTGCCCGCGGATGGGACTACGACTCGGTGCTGCCGTTTTTCAAGCAATCGGAGCATTACGCAGGCGGCGCAAGTCATTACCACGGTGCGTCCGGCGAGCTCGGTGTCAGCGATCTGCAGAACGACCATCCCTATTGCGATGCCTGGCTGCAGGCGGCGCAGCAATTCGGTTTGCCGCGCAATCATGATTTCAACGCCCAGACCGACTATGGCGTGGGTGCCTATCAGCTGTCGATTCAAGGCGGCTGGCGATCTTCTGCAGCACGCTGTTTTCTGCGGCCTGCGCTGCGAAACCCGACACTGACCCTGACCATGCATGCACAGGCCTCGCGCGTGCTGTTTGAAGGCAGCACAGCCGTGGGTGTCGAATGGATCGAAGCAGGCGCGACACGATTGGCGCGAGCCGAGTGCGAGGTGATTCTTTGTGCCGGAGCGCTGCAATCGCCCCAACTGCTGCAGTTGTCAGGGATCGGTCCGGCGGCGCTGCTGCGTGAGCACGGTATCCCGGTGGTGGCCGACTCCCCTGAGCTTGGCGAGAACCTGCAGGACCATTATCAGGCGCGGGTGATCGTGCGACTGAAACATCGCCTGTCGCTCAATGATCAGGTCAGAAGCCCCTATGGGCTGGCAAAGATGGGACTGCAATGGCTGCTGCTCAATCGCGGTCCGCTGACGGTCGGTGCCGGGCAGGTGGGTGGTTTCGGGCGAACCGCGCACGCGCGAGACAGTCGGGCTGATATTCAGTTCAATGTGATGCCGCTGTCGGTCGACCGGCCAGGCATGCCCTTGCACGATTATTCGGGATTCAGCGTGTCAGTGGCTCAATGTCGTCCGGATTCGCGGGGCCGGCTCGCCATCCGCTCGACCAACCCCTTCGATCAGCCGCGAATCGAGCCTCGCTATTTCAGCGCAGAGCATGATCGCAAGGTCATTGTTGCCGGGCTGGAGATGGTGCGCGAGATCTATCAGCAGCCGGCCTTTCGCGAGCTCTGGGATCTGGAAACCATGCCTGGCCCCGACTGCAGGACCCCCGCGGATCTGTGGCAGCACGCGCGCATGAAGGGCGGAACGGTGTTTCACCCGACCTCGAGCTGCCGCATGGGCGTTGACGCCAAATCGGTCGTCGATGAGAAGTTGCGCGTGCGCGGCGTGGATCGCTTGCGCGTCATCGATGCCTCGGTCATGCCGTCGGTGACCTCGTCAAATACCAACGCGCCCACCTTCATGATTGCCGAAAAGGGTGCTTCGATGCTGCTTGCGGCGCATCATTAAGGCCCGTCCCACACAAACACGGTCCCGCGCCGTTCACCACAGGAGATCAATTCATGATTCACGTCGTTGCCATCATCACCGCCAAGCCGGGCGAGCGCGAAACCGTCCTTCAGGCATTCAAGGCCAATGTACCGAACGTGCTGGCCGAAGCGGGTTGCATCGAGTACGGCGCAGTCATCGATGCCGAGCCGGGCTTGCCGGTCCAGACGCCGGCCGGGCCGGACACCTTCATGGTGATCGAGAAATGGGAGAGTCTCGACGCGCTCAAAGCGCATGGTGCGGCGCCTCATATGGCGACCTATGCGGCGAAGTCTCGCCCGCATATCGCCAACCGGGTGGTGCATATTCTGTCGGGAATCTGAGGCTTTTTTGAAGCAGGCGCACTGCCTGCTTCAACCTGGGCTCGATCGCCTCAGTTCAGTCACCTCGGTTTAATCGCTCTGGGAGTCAGGGGCGCTTGCGGGCTGACGCCGGTCGATACCGTTTTTCGATCATGTCGAAGGCAAATTGCACGACGATCGCAAGCATTGCTGCCGGCACCGCGCCGGCCAGCATCTGCGACGTGTCACTGACGGCCAGACCCGAGACGATGCGCTCGCCAAGGCCGCCTGCCCCGACGAATGCCGCGACCGTCGCGGTGCCGACATTGATGACGGCGGCGGTTTTCAGACCCGCCAGCACCATCGGCGCGGCCAGCGGCAGTTCGATTTTTCGCAGGATCTGGACGCGTCGCAGGCCGAGCGCGATGCCGGCCTCGATCAGACCCTGCGCAACCGATTGGAGCCCGGCATGCGTGTTGCGCACGATCGGCAGCAGCGCGTAGGCCGACAAGGCGATCAGGGCGGGTACGAAGCCGATGGTGCCGAGCAGTGCGATCAGGAAGGCGAGCAGGGCAAGTGAGGGGATGGTCTGCAGCAGACCGGTCAATGCCATGACCGTACTGCTGAGCGCCGGTCGGCGGCAGGCCAGCACGCCGAGCGGAACCCCGATGAGAGCGGCAATCGCGAGCGAGCCGAAGACCAGAATCAGATGCTGGCCAAGCAGCCTGCCAAGGTCGGGGGCGAGAAGGCGCGCGACGAAGCGATCGAACGGGTTTGCCGAGAGATCCTTCGCGATCGCATCGACGGGATCGCGCGGTGTGGCCGAATGGCTGGCGAGCCAGGCTCGGGCCACCTCGTCGAAGCTGCGCCGATCGATTTCGGCCTCGGCGTTCAAAGACCTCATTGTCGCGTTATCCAGGCGCCCCTCAAGCGCTGCTTTAAGGATCCGGTCATCGAACGATGCACGCATCAGCAGCACTGCCTCGTAGCGCGGAAAGTAGCCGAGATCGTCGCGCAGCACCTGCAGATTGAGGCGGTCGATCTGAGCGTCGGTGCTGTAGACATCGATCAGGTCGATCTGGCCATCGGCCAGCGCCTTGTAGGCCAAGCCGTGATCGATGCCGCGACCCGCGTCGATCTTCAGTCCATAAGCCTGCACGAGGCCCGGCCAGCCGTCAGCACGCACGAGAAACTCATGCGACAGACCCGTTCGAAGCGCTGAGGTGACCGACTGTGGCAGCTTTGCCAGGCCCGACAGCGAATCGATTCCCAATCGCGCGGCATCGACCTGTCGCATTGCGATGGCGTAGGTGTTGTTGAAACCGAGCGGGACGCTGGCTTTCAGGCCGCGTGGCGCAAGCCACCGGTTGATCTGTTCGAGCGTGGCTGGCGCATCGTCAGGGCCAGTGCGCTTGAGCAGTTCGCGCACGATCGTGCCGGTGTATTCCGGATAAACATCGATGCTGCCGGATGCAAGGGCTTGTTCAAGGATGCCGGTGTTGCCCAGGCCTTGCTTATGCTCGGCCGGTCTACCCGAGTTTCGCAAGACCTGCGTGATCAGCTCGCCAAGGAGATAGCTCTCGGTGAAGCGCTTTGAGCCGACTGCGACGGTATCCGCTGCCACAACGCTGCCGCCGAGCAGCAGCGAGGCGAACGCCATCAGCAGCAGGCCCAATGCGCGAGCCACGCGCCCGCGCCGCGGAGAAATCATCACGATTCGGCGAGACCCTTGCGGCGCGCCTCGCGCTGCTTCTGGGCGAGTCGGGCGTTTCGGTCGACAACCAGCTTGGTGATCAGAATGGTGGAGGCAAGCGCGAAGGTGATCGAGTTGGCGATGATCAGTGGCCACGCCTTCATCTGCCATCCGTACACAAGCCATAAGGCCACGCCAAGCGTGAAGGTCCAGTACATGCCGAGTGATATGCCGATGACATTGCGCGTGCGCAGGATCAGCAGGGCCTGCGGCACGAAGGAGGAGGTGGTGAGCGTGGCGGCGATGTACCCGATCCATTCGGTCAGGTTGATATCCTGGGGTGTCATCGGTCGGCATGGCCTCATTTGGGTGTTGCTCATCTGGATGTTGTTGTGGCGTGCGTCATGGCGATGCCTGGTGTCGCGGCATCGCTGGTGGGCAAGGTCACCGGTCGGCAATGCGAGACGCTGTAACCTGACGGCTTAGGCGCAAGGCACTCGCGAGCGTCTACCTTCCCTCCATCGCCGCAACGGCCGTCATTATCAGGCAGACCCATGAATTTCTCCGATATCCCCGACGAAGGCGAAGAAAGCGAAGAAGCGCTGCAGGCTCGCGCTGCGGCAGGGACCCGCAGCACCTGGGTCAGCGTGGTCGTCAACATTGCGCTGACCGCGCTGCAGGTGTCGATCGGTCTGATTTCCGGATCCCAGGGTCTGGTGGCCGACGGCGTGCACTCGCTGTCGGACCTGGTATCGGATTTCGTCGTGCTGTTTGCCGGGCGCGAGGCGAAAAAGGATGCCGATGCCGATCATCCCTACGGCCATCAGCGCTTCGAGACCGCTGCCTCGCTGGTGCTTGGCGGGCTCCTGCTTGCAGTGGGTATCGGCATGGTGTGGTCAGCGATGCACAAGCTTGCCGCGCCCGAGTCCATCCAGGAGGTCCATATCGTGGCGCTGTATGTCGCAGGCGGCGCGCTCCTTGCCAAAGAACTCCTGTTTCGCTACATGCTTTCAGTCGCCAAACGGGTCAAATCGAGCATGCTGGTGGCTAATGCCTGGCATGCCCGCTCTGATGCCGCCTCCTCGCTGGTGGTCGGGCTGGGCATCATCGGCAACCTGGCGGGGCATCCGATTCTCGATCCGATTGCTGCGCTGATCGTGGGCTTCATGGTGGCCAGAATGGGTTGGAGCTTTGGATACGACGCCTTGCACGATCTGATGGACCGTGCGGTGGATGACAAGGAAGTCGAGGCGATCCGGCAAACGCTGTCCGAGACGCCTGGTGTGAAAAGGGTCCATGACGTGCATACACGCAAGATGGGAGACATGATCGTGGTTGATGCGCACATCGAGGTCGACGCCACACTGACGGTCGAGGCGGGTCACGATATCGCGGTCGAGGCTCGCCGCCGTGTCATGCAGCGCCATCGGGTGCTCAACCTGATGACCCATGTTGATCCCTGGCGTCAGCCCGATCTCGATCATCCGGGCGGCAGCGCGGCTGCGCCCTGATGGCGGCATCGTCCGATGCTCAGATGCTGAGCCCTGATGACCGCGGCAGCTGAGGTCACTGGGGACGCTGACAGCGCTGAGCAAGCGCAGGGATTGAGCTCGGACGAAGCGCAGGCGCGCCTTGCGCGCGACGGCGCCAACGAACTGCCGGTCTCGCAACGCAAGGGTCTGCTGAGGCTGGTTCGCGAGATTGCAACCGAACCGATGTTCATGTTGCTGGTCGCCTGCGGTGCGATTTACATGTTGCTTGGCGATGTCCATGAGGCATTGATGCTGCTGGGCTTCGTGTTCGTGGTCATGGCGATCACCTTCGTGCAGCAGCGACGCACCGAGCGATCGCTTGACGCCTTGCGCGAGTTGTCGACACCCCAGGCATTGGTGCTTCGCGATGGCATTGCGGTGCGGCTGGCCCAGCGTGAACTGGTCTGTGGCGACATGGTTCTGCTGGCCGAAGGCGACCGGGTGTCTGCCGATATGGTGCTGCTGCAGGCCTCGAATCTGAGCGTCGATGAATCGATGCTCACCGGCGAGTCGATGCCGATCGACAAGCGGGCTGCAATTGGCACCGAGTGCGATCTCGATACCCGATTGCAGCCCGATCAGGACATGCGATTCGACGTCTTTGCCGGCACGCTGGTCACTCGCGGTACCGCACGGGGCAGGGTGATTGCGACGGGTCCCCGCAGCGCGCTCGGTCTGATCGGCCAATCACTGGCAACACTCGGACCACAGAGCACGCCGATCCAGCGTGAGACCGGCACGATTGTCAAACAGGTGGCGGCTGTCGGCATGATGCTGGCCGCAGCGCTCACGCTGGCCTATGGGTTTTCATCGGGTGACTGGCTCAATGGCCTGCTTGCCGGGCTGACCCTGGCCATGGCCTTGCTGCCCGAGGAACTGCCGGTGGTGCTCACCCTGTTTCTGGGGCTAGGTGCCTGGCGACTGGCTCGTGAAAAAGTGCTTGCCCGCAGCATTCCGGCGGTTGAGCTGCTGGGCGCCACCACGGTGTTATGTGTCGACAAGACCGGCACACTGACCTCCAATCGGATGGCGTTGCGGCGGATCTGGTCGCCGCAGGCGAGCTACGATTGCCTGGCCGACGCGGCATCGCCGCTTCCCGAGACGCTGCACGAAGTGCTCGAATTTGCGGTGCTGGCGAGTCATCGGCAAGCCTTTGACCCGATGGAGTCCGCGATCGGTGACAGCGGTCGCCGCCTGCTCGCCGAGACCGAACATCTGCATGACGACTGGTCGCTGATCGACGATTACCCATTGACGCGCGAGATGCTGGCGATGTCACGCGTCTGGCAATCGCCTGATCGTCGCGACCGCCTGATCGCGGCCAAGGGCGCGCCTGAGGCCATTGTTGATCTGTGCCATCTGAGTGGCGAGCAGCGCGATCGGCTGATGCATGAGGTCGAGTCGCTTGCGGCAGATGGCCTGAGGGTGCTGGGCGTTGCGTTGTCGCGATTCGAGGCGGCCGAATTGCCGTCTGAGCAGCATGATTTCGCCTTCGAGTTTTTGGGGCTGATCGCCTTCGAAGATCCTTTGCGCAGCGATGTGCCGGCGGCGATCGCAAGTTGCAGGTCAGCTGGCATCAGGGTGGTGATGATCACCGGCGACCATCCGGCAACCGCACTGGCGATCGCAAGGCAAGCTGCTTTGAGTAGCGGCGATCGCGTCATGACTGGCGCTGAACTGTCGACGCTCAGCGATGGTGAGCTTGATCGGCGCCTGGCCGTCACGCAGGTGTTCTGCCGGGTGCTGCCTGAACAGAAACTGCGGCTGGTGCAGGCCTTTCGGGCGCGCGGTGAGGTGGTGGCCATGACCGGCGACGGCG
>CAIKZV010000335.1 GCA_903831925.1 uncultured Burkholderiales bacterium | reverse complement strand
GTGTTCGGTGGTGGGGCGCCCTCATGCCGACTGGGGAGAAGAAGTCATCGCCTTCATCGTCAGACGCGATGGCCACGATGTGTCACCGGCGATGCTCGATGAGTTGTGCCTGTCGCAGATTGCCCGCTTCAAGCGCCCCAAGCACTATCGATTTACCGATGCCTTGCCCAAGAACAATTACGGCAAGGTGCTGAAGACCGAACTGAGAAAATCCCTCTCCCAGGAGAATGACCATGCGTGATGTCTCGATCGTCGGCATTGGCTCGACACCCTTCGGTCGGCATGCCGGCACACCGATCGAGCAGCTCGGCGTGCAGGCGGCGGTAGAGGCCCTCATGGATGCAGGCATCGACCGCTCACGCATCGGCGCGCTTTATCTGGGCAACTTCATCAGCGGTCCGCTCAATGGCAAGGAAGTGCTCGCCGGAATCGTCGCCGACCAGCTCGGGCTGCCCAATATCCCGTGCACCAAGGTCGAAGGCGCCTGCGCATCGGGCGGCATTGCGTTTCGCCACGCCTGGCTGGCGATTGCCAGCGGCCAGTGCGATGCGGCACTGGTTGTGGGTGTCGAAACCATGACCCATGCCCCCACTGCCCAAACCACCGCGGCCCTGAACTGTGCGATGGACAACGAAAACGACGGGCCGAGCGGCCTGACCTTTCCGGGGCTCTTCGGGCTGGCCTGGCGCATTCATGCCGATCGTTATGGCACGACCCGCGAACAGGTGTCAGCGGTCGTCAGGAAAAACAAAGCCAATGGCCTGCTCAATCCGCTAGCGCAGATGGGCGCAACATTGACCGATGAGCAGATCGCGGCATCGGCCTCGATCTGCGATCCGCTGCAGCTCTACGACTGCTGCCCGGCAAGCGATGGTGCGGCAGCCCTGGTGCTGGTGGCCAGCGATCGCCTGTCGGGCACTCAGGGCATGCCGATTAACATCCTGGCGGCGGTGCAGACCCGCGGCTCGCCGCGCATTGGCGGCCATCCCGACCTGTGCTCTTTCGAGGCCACGGTCTCGGCGGCCAGGCGTGCTTATGAGATGGCTGGCATCACCCCGCGTGATGTCGACGTGGTCGAATTACACGACTGTTTTTCGGTCGCCGAAATTATCGACAGCGAGGACCTCGGTCTGGTGCCGCGCGGCGAAGGCGCGATCTGGGCCGCCGAGGGCCGCACCGCAGTCGGCGGGCAGATTCCGATCAATCCGAGCGGCGGTCTGCTGGCCAAGGGGCATCCGGTGGGCGCCACCGGTGTCGGTCAGCTCTACGAGGTCGTGCGCCAGCTGCGCGGCACGCATCCGAATCAGGTGCGCGATGCCGAGATCGGCATGACCCACAACCTGGGCGGAGCGGGTGTCGCCTGCACCGTCAGCCTGCTGCGAAGGCCCGCCTGAGATGAGTACGGTCCAAGTCACGCCGACACTCTCGATGGTGCGCTGCGCTGCTTGCGGTCGGGTTGATACGCCGCGCAGGGCGGTCTGCTCGGGGTGCCTGGCAAGCCGGCTTGAATCGATTGCCATTCCGGGCAATGGCGTCGTTGCCAGTTTCACGACCATCCGCCGTGCGCCAACCCAGTTTCGCGATCGCGCCCCCTATGATGTGGTGGTCGTCGATCTGGATGCCGGGCTTCGTGTAACCGGCCGGCTCGATCCGCAATCCTTGCCGGCTTGCGTTGGCGCCAGGGTGCACCTGCTCAGCGCAGAGGGATCGGATACCGTCTTTGCCGTCAGTCAAACATGAAAGTCGCCAGCATGAACATCACACCACTCACCCCTGCCTTCGGTGCAAGAATCGAAGGCGTCAAGCTCGGCAAGCTCAGCGATGCCGAATTCGCCACCATCCAGAAAACCTGGTTCGAGCGGCGTGGCTTGCTGGCGTTTCCCGGGCAGCATATTTCGGACGACGACCTGCTGGTGTTCTCGCGCCGGCTCGGCGAACTCGACTCACCGCCCAACCAGGAAAATGGTCGTCAGTCGCCGGCGGGCTATCCCGACATCTATGTGGTCTCGAATGTGCTTGATACCTCAGGCCGCCCAATCGGGGCGCTTGGTGATGGCGAGGCGGTCTGGCATACCGACATGAGCTACGAGAAAACGCCGCCGCTGGCATCGATGCTCACCGCCCGTGAGATTCCGACTCAGGGCGGCGACACCTGGTTTACCGACATGATCGGTGCCTTCGAAGATTTGCCGTCCGAGCTTCGCGCCGAGATGCTGGGTCGCCAGGTCAAGCACGATGGCACCTACAACTCCGGCGGCTATCTCCGGGCAGGCGTTAAAGCCGATGACAATCCGGTCAGCGCCGCCGGCACGCTGCACCCGGCGGCCATCCGCATCCCCGAGAGCGGCATGACCGCGCTGTATCTTGGCCGAAGGCGTATGGCCTATATCCCCGGCCTGTCACGTGAAGAAAGCGAGGCACTGCTCGATCGTCTGTGGGCCTATCCGGCAGCCGAGCACCGTATCTACAAGCATCGCTGGTCCGTCGGTGATCTGGTGCTCTGGGATAACCGGACCACCATGCATCGACGCGACCCGTTTCCAGCCGATCAGCGCCGGCTGATGCACCGCACGCAGATCAAGGGACGCGCCGTGCCGCGTGCTGCCTGATCTGTCACAAGCGGCCCTGACCAACTGAGGCCTCAGGCACGCGACGACGAGTCGTCATCGCGTTCCGATACTATTGCTGGCTTTACGCCCGATTGATCAGGGAGCAACCGAATCTTGGACACACGCAGGCTGATTGCCCCGGTACTGGCCGTGGTCTTGCTAGCTGCAGTTGCTGCCGGCGTCTGGTACTCGAATACCCGGCTGCGCGACGAGTCTGTCGCCACCGAGGCCGCGAAAATCGAGCGTAACAAGCAGGTCAGCCTGCGCGGCCTGATCGGGTCAGAAAAGGAACCCTTCTTCGCTGATGCGAGGGTGCAAAAAGCACTCGCGCTGCAGGGCATCACGGTCAATATCGAAAAGGCTGGTTCGCGGGTCATCGCCAGCCGATATGACGCGGCGCAGTTCGACTTCGGCTTTCCTTCAGG
>CAIKZV010000334.1 GCA_903831925.1 uncultured Burkholderiales bacterium | reverse complement strand
GCCCGGGTCGGGAAAATGAGTATTCCCGTACGACGGATTGTGGCAGTTCCGACAATCGACTGCTTTGATGGCATGGCTAAGTTGGAATGTCGCCCGGGATAAAAAAGCGGCGACGCAGACCGGGTCTGTGTCGCCGCGAAGATCCGGGCGCAGGGCGCTTCGCGCCTCCGTCGCCTGGAATCAGGCTCTGTCGCGATCAGCCTTTGAGAAGTTGCAGCACGCTTTGCGGCGCCGAGTTGGCTTGGGCGAGCATCGCGGTGCCGGCCTGCTGCATGATCTGCGCACGGGTCAGTGCCGCGGTTTCCTTGGCGAAGTCGGCATCCATGATGCGGCTCTGCGCGGCTTTCTGATTTTCGGAGCCGATCTGCAGGTTGCTGATGACCGCGTCAAAGCGGTTCTGCATCGCACCGTATTTCGTGCGTTCAGAGTTGATGGTGGTGAGCGCGTCATCGATGTTGCTGATCGCGGTCATCGCACTGCCGCCGGTCGTGCCAGAGATCACCGAGGTGCTCGCCGTCACGGTCGTGATCGTCGAGCTGGCAGTCATGTCTGTCGTGGTCACCGTGAGCTGATCGGTCGTCGAGTTATTGGCGCCCACCTGAAAGGTCTGACTGCCCGCACCACTTCCGATGATGGCTGTGCCGTTGAACTTGGTCGATGACATGGTGCGGGTGATTTCCGCGGTGAGTTGCTGAAACTCGTTGTCCAGGCTGGTCCGATCCACGCTGGTATTGCTGGCATTGGACGACTGAACGGCAAGTTCACGCATCCGCTGAAGCATGTCGCTGACCTTGCCGAGCGCGCCTTCTGCAGTCTGCGCCAGTGAAATGCCGTCGTTGGCATTTCGCACGGCGACATCCATGCCGCGGGCCTGAGCGTCCATACGAACGCCGATGCCCAGGCCTGCTGCGTCGTCTTTGGCCGAATTGATGCGAAGGCCGCTGGACAGTCGCTCGATCGAGGTGCGCAGCATGCCCTGCGAGGCATTGGCATTGCGCTGAGCGGTCAGCGACAGGGTGTTGGTATTGATGACTGCGGCCATGGTGTTTGCTCCAGCGGCGGGATGAACGGGTCGGACGGTTGAGCAACCCGTTTGTGTCGACAATGTGTCGTCGATGTATTCCTTATCGGGACGAGCCCCCGTTCACTTGAGCGCCATTTGGAAATAAAGCGGTCGGCAGGGATCAAGCGTGGGCATGGAATCTGCCTCGCTTGGCGATGCATCCCACCCATCCATCTTTCTCACGAAGGGAACATCGCCATGAAACAGATCGGCGCAGCAATGACACTCCTGATGTTGGCCGCCTGCGGCGGCGGCGGCAGCGATGGCGGCTCGGGCAGTAGCAGCGCACTGCCCGGTGCGTCGGCATCGCAAAGTTCGGGCAACGGTTCGGTCCCTGACGGGTCGAAGGCGGGTGGTGCGACCTCGACGACAGCGGCCGGTGCGTCGCAGGCCGCTGGCTCTGACTCTGCCGCCGCGGCGTCTGCCGCCTCGGCCTCCGTCGCAGTGCCACCCGGCAAGTTGAACCTGACGACACGGGTGATCAACGGACCGATTCAGGGCGCGGTCGTCTGTACCGACAAGAATCTGAATGGCCTCTGCGAGGCCAGCGAGCCGCAGGCGATCACTGATACCAATGGCATCGCGAGCTTCCTGATCGACGCGGCAGACTCCTGCAAATATCCCTTGCTTGCGATGATCGGCCTGAATGCGGTCGACGCAGTCAATGGTCAGGTCCGGGCCGCTTACACCTTGTCGGCGCCTGCTGACGAGTCAGACTTCATCACACCGCTCAGCACGCTGGTGGCTCAGCACGCGATCACTACCGGGCTGCCGACCTCGGTCGCGATCGAGGCGATCCAGACGATTGGCGGCGTGATCAAGCCGCTTGGCGATCCGGCGGCATTCACCGCCAGGGACGCGACTTTGGCACGACTGATCGTGGCGACCAGCCAATCGCTTGCGACGACGATGTCGCCGTCGATCGGCAAGCTTGCCCTCGACGGTTCGGTCATCACTGCCGCCGGGGTCGGTCAGGTCGTCCAGACACAGCTGCTGTTGACGCTGCCAGCGCTCGCCGCTGCGGCAGAGGGGTTGCCCGCCGGCACCGAGTTCGATGCGGCTGTCGCGCGGGTCGTGGCAGGCAGCGGCTTGAGCGCCGAGAGCGTCATTGCGCTGGCGGGTGCAAAAAATGTGCAAAATACACTTTCAGGAACCACGCCGCCTTACTTGCCGGCGCGCGCGAGCAGCATGGCTGACCTGCGCTTTACCGATCTGTCGAATTATGTCGTGCGATTCCTGACGTCGACCCTTGAGCAGGCGGCGCCTGACTCCGACAACAATGTCTACCTGTCCGATCGCAAGATCGCCAGTGTCGCGGGCAATATCGCCAGGTGGGGAGGCGTTCAGACTGCGGGACCCCTGCGCAGCAACGATGTCTTCTGGAACCAGACGAGCTGGGCGCAATGCCCGATCGATGGGCAGTTCTCGATGGGTACCTGGGGTCTCAACGGCACCTTCTGGTACAACGCCTGCCGCTTCTATGATTTCGGTGCGGGGCGCAATGCCACGATCGATATCGCCGGCAAATCGATGGCGACCGTCCTGCAGCAGCTTGCGGCGGCGGGCTATTCGAATCTGTCGGTCGCCAACGCGACGCAAGCACTGGCCAATGCGGTCTTTCCTGCCAATGCTTCGGTCTCATTGAGGACTGTCGCGCCGATCGCCAAGGCCGTCGCCTACTATCCCGGGACGATGAACCGGCTGGGCGAGCCGGCCAGCCCCTGCAGCGATCCTTCTGCGAATACCCCCATCAAGTCGCTGACATCGGTGATCGCGGCTTATCCGGGCACGGTCTGCAGCGCCAGCGGACAGGACAGCTTTTCGTATGGCGGGGCGACCTACACCGATGCCGGCACCGCACCGAATGTGGCCACCGCCAGCGTGCTGATCGGGCGGGTCGGCAATGCCGCAGTCGGCACCGGAAGCGCACCGGGCTATTACAGTGGCAATTCGCAGATCCGCGTGACCTTCGCCGGCGGGGCGAGCAATGCGGTCAGCTTCCTGCTGTGCAAGGAGCGATTCAGTGATGGGGCGCCGAGAGACTGCAGCGCGATCGGCGCCGGCATCTACGCGATGGATACACTTGGCGATGCCCGTGTCATGGTCTTCTATGGCTTGCCGGCGGTGACGATGCCCTTGTCCTACAACACGGTGCTGGTGGAGCGATCGGGTATGGTGTACTCGGGCTATCAGTCCAAGATCTGGGTGAGTCAGCAGGCTTCACTCAACCATGCCGCAAGCGCAGCACTGGCGAGCCGGCTCGGGATCGCGCTCGAAGACCCGGATCTTCCTTTTGTGCAGAGCGCAGGCTCGTATCAGGGCAGCTACGATCTGGTCGCGAGCACCGGAGCGGTCACGCGCCTGGTCTTCAGCCCGGATGGCAGGGTGTCCTGTGCAGATGCTGCAAGCGCGGCCTCCCCGCTGATTGCCTCGTCATCGTGCCTGTTCAGCATCACGAACCCCGAAACCGGCGCCTTCTCCCTGACCGATGTCAACGGCGCGTCGACCAATATCCTGGCCGGCACCATCGACTATCTGTCCGGTGCGATGGCAGCGATCGCGGCGCCTGCCGGGCTGAGCTGGAGCGGCACAAGGCAGTAGCGCAGTGGCTCATCTGGTGGCGGCTTCAGTCGGTCGGGCCGCGCTGCTCGACCGATTTGAAGGCGCCCCAGAGCATCAGGTCATAGGTGATTTTCAGAACACCGCAGATGATCAGAGGCAGGGACATCCAGCCGGACTGAAGCAGCCAGCCTGCCAGCAGCGGGCTGGCTGCTGCCGCAAGACTGCGCGGTACCGCGGTAAAGCTTGCTGCCGCTGCGCGCTCATTGGGCTCAACCACCGACATGACGAAGGCACTGCGCGCGGGGACGTCCATTGACGAGACCAGTGCCCGGGCAAACAGCAAGGCCAGCACCCAGTGCAGATCGCTGGCAAAAGCGGCGGCAATGAGAAAGAGGCTTGCCGGGATATGTGTGAAGACCATGGTGTTGACCATTCCGAACTGCTTTGCAAGGCGTGGCGCGGCAAGCTGCGAAATCGCCCCCAGCAGGCCCGAGACAAAAAAGAAGGAGCCGGTTGCAGTCAGTGAGAGCTGGAACTTGTCGAAGAGCCACAATGCCAGCAGCGAATTGAGCACCAGACCGCCCGCAAAGGAGTCAAGTGAAAACAGGGCCGAGAGACGGATGACGATCGAGCGCGATTTTTGCAGCGGCGCGGCGTTGCCGATCGCCGCGATGCCGGTGCCAGGCATGCGTCCATAAAGCATCCAGACCATCACACCGATCAGGCCATAGAGCAGAAACATCAGTCGCAGCGATTCGAGGCGTCCGATCCCGCTCAGTGCGTCGATGCGCTCGGGCAGTCCGGCCGCCAGTGCACCGGCCGCACCGCACAGTGCCCCGGTGAGGGCATATCGGGCAAAGAGTTCGGTCCGTGAGGCCGGTTCGCAGTGTGCCGTCAGGCGGGCATGTTCGAGCGGCAGAAAGACGCTGACATCGCCTGAACTCGGATTGAGTGTTCCGACGAAAGCGATGATCAGCAAAGGCCAGAACGATGACAGTGCCGAAAATCCGATACCGGTGGCCACCATGAGCAAGGAGGCCGACAGCAGAAGCACCTTGTCATTGCACCGTGCGCCCCAGGCGCCGACCGCAAGTGTGGCGATGGCAGACCCGAAGAGGGTGGTGGTCGCAATGGCGCCCACCTCGGCGCCGCCAAGGCCAAGCGCGATCAGATAGACCGGCAGCAACACCGACACGAAGCCATCAGCAAAGCCTCGCAGCGCTCGGGCCAGAAAGACCGGTGCCACCGCCGGGTCGGTGCCCCGCGGCAGCAGCCATCGAATCATCGCTGAATCGTCCGGTTACGGTGGTGCCTGGCGCCGCGCGAGGCTGTCGCCTCAGGCCTGCTGATCAGGGCTCCTGATTCGACAGCACCAGTGTCGCGGCCGCGGTGAACATGCCGCCCACGCCCTGCACCACGCTGGTCTTGACCCCATCGACCTGTTTGTAGGCCTCGCCTCGGAGCTGACGCACCGCCTCCAGGATGGCGAACATGCCGTACATGCCGGTGTGGGTGTAAAGAATGCCGCCGCCGTTGGTGTTGAGCGGCAGCTTGCCGCCGGGACGGGTGTGACCCGCCTGGATGAAGGCGCCGGCCTCACCGCGACCCACGAAACCGAGGTCTTCCAGGCCATAGAGCGGCAGATGGGCGAAGGCGTCGTAGATCATGAGGTGATCGACATCGGCGTGCTTGATGCCGGATTCATCGAAGGCCTGCTTGCTGGCCCGCTTGAAGCCCTTGGACGAGGTCATGTCGTCCATCAGCGAGACCATCGGGCTGTCGCAGGCCTCGCCTGAGCCGAGCAGATAGACCGGCCGCTCGGCGTTGCGAAGATTGCGTGCGCGATCGGCGCTGGTAATGACCAGCGCGCCGCCGCCGTCGGTGACGACGCAGCATTCGAGTTTGTGGAAAGGATAGGCGATCAGTGGCGATGCCATCACATCCTGGACGGTGAGCAGTTTGTTGCGACTGGCCCGGGGGTTGCCGGCGGCCCAATGGCTTTGCGCGACCACGACTTCGGCAAGCTGCTCATGGGTCGTGCCGGTGTCCTTGAGGTAACGCATCACCGGCAGGGTGAACATATTGGGCGGCGCGAATGCGCCATAGGGCAATTCGAACTGACCCAGCATGCTCGAGGCAGGACGCACACGGGGCGGACGACCCACCTGCGAGCGACCCGATTCACCGTGCAGCACCAGCACCGTCGTGCAAAGGCCGGCACGAATCGCAGCGGCCGCATGCCGCACGTGAACAAGGAACGAGCAGCCGCCCACCGAGGTGCCGTCATACCAGGACGGCGTGATACCGAGGTAGTGCGCGACATCGATCGGGGATTCGGTAGCGCTGGTGATGCCATCGACATCGGCGATGGTCAGCCCGGCATCGGCCAGCGCGCGATAGGCGGCATCGGCGCGCAGGTCGAGCTCGGACATGTGGGGAAGGGCACCGAGATCGGTTTCGGCGGCGCCTGCAATGGCGATTTTCATGCGATTCATGGGGCGGCTCCTTAGGCGGCTGCGGCCGGCTTGAACAGCGGCAGCATGACGTTGCCGCGTGGCTCGAAGACCACTTCGAGCGGCATGTCGAGTGTCAGGGCGGCAGGGTCTGCCGGGACGCCAACCAGGTTCGACAGCATGCGCGGGCCTTCATTGAGCTTGACCACGGCAATGACATAAGGCACTTCGCCTTCCCAGCCCGGCGCCGCCATGTGGTTGATGACATAGGAGTAGAGGGTGCCGCGACCGGCGGTCTTGACCCAGGTCAGATTGGCCGACGCGCAATAGGGGCAGCGCGGACGCGGATACATGAAATGCTTGCCGCAATCGGTGCAGTGCGGGATGCGCAGTTCACCGGCCTGGGTCGCTTCCCAGTAGGGCTTTGTGACAGGGGTGGGCACCGGTACCGCTTTGGCGGCCGGGGCTGGCTTGGTGCTCATGGGGCTGTCTCCTGATCAGTCGTCGGGTAATCCTTCGATCTTACCGGGCTCAACCGATGCGCTTGGTGAATGCCGGCAGATCGCGGCGGCGGGGCGTTCCGGAATGCCGTCAAGCTGGCGACAACGCTGATTGCCGCACGAGCGCCCGGCGCCGGCCAGAGGGTAGACTCAACCGCAAGGTGTCGTCAGTCGTGCAGGAAAGTGGCTGACGAACACCGCAAATCGACAGGAGACCGCCATGATCACGACCCCGCAAAGGGCAGTCATCAGGCATTGGCGACGGCACGGGAGGCCGAAGTGAACGAACCAAGAAACATCGAAGGCATCGATATCGAGCGCGTCAGCGCCTGGATGGCCGACCGAACACCCCTGACACTGCCGCTCGCCTTCAAGCTGATTGCCGGTGGTCGATCGAACATGACTTTCATGGTCACCGACGCTGCCGGTCGGCGGTTCGTGCTGCGACGTCCGCCGCTGGGCAAGCTGTTGCCAAGTGCGCACGACATGGCGCGAGAACACCGTCTGATGTCTGCGCTGGCCGAGACCGAGGTGCCGGTTCCCCGCATGGTCGGTCTGTGTCAGGACCCGGCGGTCAACGATCGTGATTTCTATGTCATGCATTTTCTCGACGGTGTCGTGGTGCGCGATATCGAGGTTGGCCGTACGGTGACTGCGCAGGCGCGCAAAATCATGTGCCATTCGCTGATCGAGACGCTGTGCAAGCTGCACCGGGTCGATGTCGATGCGATTGGCCTTGGCAACCTGGCCAAGCGCGAAGGCTATGTCGAGCGCCAGCTCAAGCGCTGGTCCGGCCAGTGGGAGCAATCGCGCACCCGCGATCTGCCGCTTTTCGATACCGTGCGCGATGCGCTGGCAGCGCGGATGCCGGCGCAGTCGCCAGCCACCATCGCGCATGGCGACTATCGACTCTCCAACTGCATGATGGACCCCTCTGGTCCGGTCGTCGGCGTCCTCGACTGGGAGTTGTGCACGCTGGGTGAGCCGATGGCCGATCTCGGCGGATTGCTGGGTTACTGGTACGACCCGTCCGATCCGGGGCAGGGCGGCGATCCGGCGACCACCGGCCTGGAGGGCTTCCTGACCCAGGACGAGATGGCCGGCCTCTATGCCGACTCGATGGGCGTGTCGCTCGCGTCGGTCGACTATTACCGTGCCTTCGCGCAGTGGCGGCTCGCAAGCATCGGTGAAGGGGTCTATGCGCGCTACCTCGGCGGGCAGCAGGGTTCGCAGGACGAGCCGATCGACCTCGAGGCCTACAAGGCATCGATTCCCAGACGCGTCGAGCGAGCGGCCCGCCTGCTCGGACTGAAAACATCCGCGTGAGCCTGCCATGACCCCAGAGCAGTTGCCCTTGTCGGGCCTGAGCGTGATCGAGATCGGCGGTGGTGCAGCAGGCGCTTATTGCGGCCGGCTGCTGGTCGATGCCGGCGCAACCGTGACCGTCGCCGTGCCCACCGGGTCCGATCCGATGGCGGGTGTGGTGCGTACTGACGATGCCACCGAAGTCGCTTATGGCGCTTATCTGCGTGCCGGCAAAGTGGTGACTGATACCGGCAGCGAGTTGCAGTCGATCGCCCGCTTGTGCGCTCAGGCCGACCTCGTGCTGATCGGCGAGGCCTGCAATATCGACCCCGACTCGCTCAGCCCGCGCATCGCCACCATCGCGCTCAGCTGGTTCGGTCGGGGCGATGGACCCTTTCGCGACTGGAAGGGCAATGATCTGGTGATCCAGGCGCTCAGCGGCATGCCTCAGATGGCCGGGCGAACCGAGGGGCCACCGACCTTTTTCGGTGACCGTCAGGCCAGTGTCTTTGGCGGCGTCACTGCCTATATCGCGGCCTGCGCGGCGGTGCTCGCGCCGCCGACCGGTGTCGCTCGCCATTTCGAGATCAGCATCCTCGAGGCCTATATGGTGCTGAGCGAAATGCACATGCATTTCTTCGAGCGCGACGGCATTCCGATGCAGCGCTGCGGCCTGAATCGCTTTTCACCCAATTCCCCGGTAGGTGTCTATCCCTGCAAGACCGGCTGGGTCGGCATCACCGTGACCACCCCCGATCAGTGGCGTTCGCTGTGCAAGGCGCTCGATCTGCGTGAGCAGGCCGCCGATGTCGGTCTGGTGACCCGCGAGCTTCGATTCGCCCGTCAGGACGAGGTCGAAGCCGCACTGATCCGCGCGCTCGCCTCGCGCCCGGCATCGGAATGGGCCGCACTCGGTCGGCAGCACAAGGTGCCGATCGTGGTGGTGCCCGATGCCCAGGGCATCCTCGAGCACCCGATCTTCAAGATCCGCGAGTCGCTGGCCACGGTTCGCATCGGTGAGCAGACCCTGCGGGTGCCGCGCACCCCATTCAGCCTGACCGGCACGCCGGTTCGCCGTGACCTCGATGCATCGACGTCGTCGGATCGGGATGCGGCCTTCGCCGCTCATGCAGCCGCCGCCGCGCCCGGCGCGGTCAAAGACGATGCGCCGCTGGCCGGACTCACCGTGGTCGACTTCGCCATGGGTTGGGCCGGACCGCTGGCCAGTCGCCTGCTGGCCGATCTCGGCGCCGATGTCATCAAGATCGAGGCCGCGCGATATCCCGACTGGTGGCGAGGCGTGAACTGGACGCCCGAGTACATCCGCGAACGCGGCCACGAAAACGCCAAGGGCTTTTGCGCGCTCAACCGCGGCAAGCGTGGTGTCAGCATCGACCTCACCACTGACACCGGTCGCGAACTGGCGCTGACACTGATCGCGGGTGCCGACGTGATCGTCGAGAACCAGGCCTCAGGCGTGATGGAAAAGCTCGGCCTCGGTTATGCGAAGGCGTCCGCGGCGCGGCCCGACATCGTGATGCTGTCGATGTCGGCCTTCGGTACCGGCAATGACTGGTCGGATACCCGGGCCTACGGCTCGACCCTCGAACAGGGCGCAGGCGTGCCGAGCTTCATGGGCTTTGCCGATGCGCCGCCGACCATGGCGCATCTGGCGTTCGGTGATCCGGTGGGTGGCCTCTTCGGCTGTGCGGCTGCGCTGACCGCGCTGATCAGCAGACGCCGCACCGGCAAAGGTGAGTATGTGAATCTGAGCATGGTCGAGGCGATGCTCCAGTTCACGACGCCGTCCCTGCTCGCGCATCAGATCGATGCAGCCAGCCCCGTGCGGCGGGGCAATCGCCATGCGGCAATGGCGCCGCACGGTATCTATCCGGCGGGGGGCACCGATCGCTGGCTTGCGCTGGCGATCGACGATGCCGCCTCGTTTGCAGCGCTCGCGCGCCTGATCGGACGCCCCGACTGGGCCGACGACGGCTCCTTGCGCGAGTTGTCGGCGCGGCGGACGCGCGAAGACGAGATCGATGCGGCGATCGCGGCATGGAGTCGTCAACAGGACCCGCAACAGGCTGCCGCTGCGTTGCAGTCGGCAGGGATTGCGGCGGCACCGATCGTGCATGCCGAGACCCTCTTCAATGTCGAGCACTTCGAGCGGGCCGACTTCTTCATCGATCTGGAGCGGGCCTTTTCGGGGCCACAGCGACAGGCCGGTCTGTCGATCGTGCGCGACGGCAAGCGGCTGGGTGCCCGACGTCCGGCGCCGCTGCTGGGTGAACACAGCTGGGAGGTGCTTGGCAGTCGCGCCTCGGTCAGTGCCGAGCGCTATCAGCAACTGCTGCGCGAGGGCGTCATCAGCTTCGAGCCGGCGCCCAGCCGAAATATCGTGGCGCCGCAGGCTATGATCGGCGCGAACTGAGCATCCACAAAAGAGGAGAGATCGGCCATGGCCGCAGTGCTGCAGGGGATTCGTGTTCTGGACTTTGGCCGCTATATCGCGGGCCCTTATTGCGGTGCGCTGCTCGCCGAATATGGCGCTGATGTGATCCGCATCGAAAAGCGTGATGGCAGCGAGGATCGCTTTCCGGCTCAGGTGGGCGGCGGGGTCGGGGCATTGTTTCTGCAGATGAACCGCAACAAGCGTTCGGTCACGCTCGATCCGGCGTCGCCCGAAGGACGCCAGGTTGTCGAGCGCATGGTCAAAACCGCCGATGTCGTGATCGCCAACCTGCCGGCCGCGACGCTGGTCTCGCTGGGTCTCGACTATCAGACGCTGTGCAATTACAAACCGGACCTTATTTTCGTCACCAACACCGCCTTCGGTCCGGTCGGCCCGATGAGTAAGAACGTGGGCTTTGACGGCATCGGCCAGGTAATGTCGGGCGCGGTCTACATGACCGGCGAGCCCGATCAACCCTATCGCTCATCGGCCCCCTGGGTCGATTTCGGCACCGCCCTGCATTGCGCATTCGGCACGATGGCAGCGCTGATGGAGCGCCAGAAGACCGGCAAGGGACAGATCATCCAGGGCGCCCTGCTGGCGACCGCGCTCACCGTCAACAACGCCTCGCTGATCGAACAGGCAGTGGTCAAACCCGATCGGATTCCGACCGGCAACCGAGGCCAGACGGCAGCGCCGTCCGATATCTACCGGGCCAAAGACGGCTGGGTTCTGGTGGCAGTGACCGGCAATCCGCTCTACAAGCGCTGGGCCAGGCTGATGGGCGAACCCGAATGGCTGACTGACACGCGCTTTGCAACCGATGACGATCGCGGGCGCCATGCCGAGATCATCAGCGAGCGCATGGGGCGCTGGTGTGCCGATCGCAAGGCCGATGACATCGTGCAGATTCTGGGCGATGCAATGATTCCCTGCGCGCCGGTGCTCAAGCCTCAGGAGACACTCGACCATCCGCAGGTGTGCGCCCTCGGGGTGCTTCAGGACACCGACTATCCGGGTTTGCCTCGCCCGGCGCCGGTTGCCGCAGTGCCGCTGTGGATGTCCGAAACCCACGCTGTGCCGCGCACCCGCCCGCCGCAGCTTGGCGAGCATACGAACGAGGTGCTGAGCGAGTTGGGCTACAGCGCCCAGGACATCGCCGGCATGCGGGAGCGCTCGGTTATCTGACCGATGGCGTCGACGCGATCGCTGTCGGTCCTCACTCAGGCGCTGACTTAGGACCTGGTCAGCGACTTCGGGCGCTGATCAGGTTGATCGAAG
>CAIKZV010000333.1 GCA_903831925.1 uncultured Burkholderiales bacterium | reverse complement strand
GCTCAAGTTCGAGGCCGCCGAGGCTGCGCGGCAGCAGCGTTCTGAAGAGCCCCGCCCGAGCGAGCTGGGCGGCGAGCTCGGTCGGCAGGGTGCGCTTGCGTTCGAGTTCAGGAATAAAGGCCCGAATGCTCGGGGTCAGGTCTCGGGCGGTCTGGACGATGTTCATCGTTTGATTATCGCGGGGAAATGCCGGGCGGGGTAGGTTGGGCGAAACCTCGGACGTCCTGGCTGTCGATGATTCAAGCGGGCTCGACAGGCATGGTCATTGCCTTGGTTGCAAAGGTTGGACGCGCTTCGACGACTTGCAGGCCCATGACCGGTCGAGGAAGTTTTATGAGCAAGGCATCAGGTAGCGATCTCTGGACGCGCTTTTCGACCCCCGTGGTGACGGTGCAAGAGCGCAAGGACGCAGGCAAACTCCTACGCCAGAAGCTGCCCCATGAAGCGCATGCCGCCTACAGGCCGTCTGCGACGCGCCGGGACCCGGTGGCCATCCTCGAAGCCCAGGCGCAGACCCGCCTGTCTGACCTGGTGCCGATCCGATACGCGCGGATGCTGGTCAGCCCCTTTGCCTTCCTGCGTGGGTCGGCGCAGGTGATGGCGGGCGACCTTGCCGACACACCGGTGACCGGGCTGCGGGTTCAGGCCAATGGCGACATGCATGTCGCCAATTTCGGACTCTTCGCATCCGCCGAGCGCAATCTGATTTTCGGCATCAATGATTTCGATGAGACGCTGCCGGGCGCCTGGGAGTGGGACCTGAAACGACTGGTCGCCAGCGCAGCAGTGGCCTGCCGCTTCATGGGAGGCGATGCGGCGCTATGCGAAGACTCGGCGCGTGCAGCGGTCAGAAGCTATCGCAAGCGGATTCGCGAGTACTCGCAGATGGGCAATCTTGACGTCTGGTATTCGCGGATTGACGAAAACGATGTTCTGGCAGGGCTGTCTGCGCAGGCTCGTGAGGGTGCCTTGCGCATCATCGGCAAGGCGAGACAGCGGGGTCGGCTCCAGGTGCTCCAGAAAATGACCGAGCTGATGGACGATCGTCAGCGCATCATCGAGTCGGCACCCCTGATCGTGCGCGAGACACATGCTGCCGACGGCACGCCGATCGCCGAGGCGCTCGCCCGCGTCCTCGATATCTACCTCGATTCCCTTCCCGAAGATCGCCGGCCCCTCATCTCCCGGTACCGGGTGCTGGATGTGGCCCGAAAGGTCGTGGGTGTGGGCAGCGTTGGCACACGATGCTGGGTCGTCCTTTTCAGCGGGAACGGTCCTGATGATTCGCTGATATTGCAGTACAAGGAGGCGCAAACCTCGGTGCTGGCGCCCTATTCGAAAGCGCGCCGCTTCAACTGTGAAGGCAAGCGGGTGGTGGTCGGCCAGCGCCTGATCCAGGGTGCGCCCGATATCTTTCTGGGATGGGGGCAGTTCAAGGGCGTGCACTTTTACGTCAGACAGCTGCGCGACATGAAGGGCGGTGTCGAATTCGATCCGGTCAAGGAGCGGGTCAGGAACTTCCCCGAATACTGCAGACTGTGCGGCTGGGCGCTGGCGCTGGCACATGCGAAGTCTGGCGACTCGGCGGCGATCTCCGGCTATCTTGGCCAAGGCGAGGGCATGGACGATGCGCTGGCGCGCTTCTCGGCGAGCTATGCCGATCAGACCGAGCGCGACTATGACGCGCTGGTCAAGGCTGCCCGATCGGGGCGGATTCAGGTGGCCAGCGCATGAGCACGATCGCCACCGGGCAAGAAGAGTCCGCCGACACGAAGGCGGTTGATTTCTCGCTGGTGCTTGGCGGGCCGGTCTATCAGCTGTGGCGGCGAGCGCTTCTGTCGGGCGACAGCCTGGA
Source organism: uncultured Burkholderiales bacterium (assembly GCA_903831925.1). GTDB lineage: Bacteria > Pseudomonadota > Gammaproteobacteria > Burkholderiales > Burkholderiaceae_E > UBA4615. The sequence goes on along the minus strand of CAIKZV010000333.1, from coordinate 3,510 downwards.
ATTGCTGCGTCGGCGAGTCATCGTCATGACCCTGGTCGCCTGGTTGCCGCTGCTGCTGCTGTCGGCGATCGAAGGCCGCGCATGGGGCAGCAGTGTCAAGGTGGCCTTCCTGTTCGATGTCGAGCTTCATGCCCGCTTGCTGGTGGCATTGCCGCTGCTGATCCTCGCCGAACTCGTCGTTCATCAGCGCATGAGGCCGCTGGTGGCGCAGTTTCTCGAGCGCGGCCTGGTGCCGGATTCAGCGCGATCGCTTTTCGATGCGGCGGTTGCAGAGGAGAAGTGGCTGCGCAATTCGCTCGTTGCCGAAATGGTCCTGATCGCGCTGGTCTATGTCCTGGGGGTTGCCTATATCTGGCGCACGCAGGTCGCCCTTGAGGTGACGAGTTGGTACGGCAATTCGGTCAATGGGCAAATGCGCTTGTCGCTGGCAGGCTGGTGGCTTGCATGCGTGAGTCTGCCGATGTTTCAGATTCTGCTGCTGCGCTGGTACTTCCGATTGATTATCTGGGCACGTTTCCTCTGGCGGGTCTCCCGGATCAATCTGCTGCTGATTCCCCTGCATCCCGACCGATGTGGTGGCCTGGCCTTTCTGTCGACGGCGACATACGCATTCGGCCCGCTGCTGCTGGCACAGGGCGCCTTGTTGGCTGGTGTGATTGCCGACAAGATTTTTTACGCCGGCGGGAAACTGACCGACTTCAAGTCCGAGATCGTCGGTCTGCTGGTGGTGATGCTGTTGACAATGCTGGCGCCATTGACGGTCTTCAGTCCGGCGCTGATCGCACTCAAGCAAAGGGGGCTGAATGACTATGGCACCCTGGCGCAGCGCTATGTCCGCGACTTCGACCGCAAATGGTTTGGCCAGCGCACCGTGTCGGATGAAGGCCTGATGGGCAGTGCCGATATCCAGTCGCTGTCGGACCTGGCCAACAGCTACGAGGTGGTGCAGGGTATGAAGCCCGCCCCGTTTACGCTGCAGACCGTTGTGCAACTGGCTGCGGTGACGTTGCTGCCGATCCTGCCGCTTACCCTGACCATGATGTCGATGGAAGATCTCCTGCAGCGGCTGCTGAAGATCATTCTCTAATCAGAATGCGTATCCTTACCGGACATCAAGGACACGCTCATCATGAACTTCTATTCAAACTGGCGCTCGCTGGCGGCTTATCGCGTGCGGGTTGCACTGGCACTCAAGGGCATTGCCCATGACGTGACCCAGGTCGACATGCTTGGCGACGCGCATTTGCTGCCAGAGTTTCGGGCGATCAACCCGCAGGCGGTGTTGCCCGCGCTGGTGCTCGATGATGGGCGTGTGCTGTTTCAGTCGATGGCCATTGTGGAATACCTCGATGAGATCGTCGCGGCGCCGCCGCTGCTGCCTGCCGACCCGGCAGGGCGGGCCCGGGTACGCGGGCTGGCACTGATTCACGCGGCCGACTCCCATCCGCTGCTGGTCCCCAGAGTGCGTCGGCATTTGCAGAAAGACGCCGCCCTTGATGATGCGGCCATCCAGCGCTGGGTCACGCGTGCGCTGACGACCGGTCTGCAGGCTATTGAAACAAACCTGGCGTCTTCACCCGACACTGGCGTCTATTGCCATGGCGATCAGGTGACGCTGGCCGATATCTGTCTGTCTTCGCACTTGCTTGCGATGATGTTTTTCAAGGTCGATGCGTCGGCCTATCCGGTGGCGGTCGCTATTCATGAGCGGCTGCAGGCGCTGCCAGCTTTTGCGGTCTCGCATCCCCTCAAGCAACCCGGCGCACCGAACTGACCCAAGACGAGCTGATTGATGAGCATCGATTTTTATACCTGGAATACCCCCAACGGCCGCAAGATCAGTGCGGCACTCGAGGAAATGGCGCTTGCCTATACCGTCAAGCCGGTGAATATCGGTACTGGCGAACAGTTCGAGGCGGCCTTCCTCACGATCAGCCCGAACAACCGTATTCCGGCCATCGTCGATCCGGATGGTCCCGACGGCGCGCCGATCAGTGTCTTCGAGTCGGGCGCCATCCTGCTCTATCTGGCTCGCAAGACCGGACGCTTCATGCCGCAGGATGCGCGCCGTCAGGTCGCAGCACTTGAATGGCTGATGTGGCAGATGGGCGGCTTCGGCCCGATGCCGGGTCAGGTTCACCACTTTCTTGGGGTCAAAGACCCGCAGGATCAGCGCTATGGACTGGATCGCTACAGCAAGGAAACCCGGCGGCTTTATGGCGTGATGGATCGGCATCTGGCCGGCCATGAATTCTTTGCCGATGAAGTGTCAGTGGCCGATTTCGCGATCCTGGGATGGGCCTGGCGTCACGAGCGTCACAAGGTCGATCTGGCGGCGTTTCCGCATGTGAAGCGCTGGTACGAGACCATGATGTCCCGGCCGGCTACCGCCCGAGGCTATGAGGTGGCGCTGGTCTGATCAAACCTGCCCCTTAACCGCCGGGGCCGTCGGTCATGATGAAGCCCATCAGGTCGTTCACGTTGAGCTTGAGGTCGCGGATGGTGTCCTTGACGACGTCCCCGATCGAGATCACGCCCACGACCTTGCCGGCCTCCAGCACCGGCAGGTGACGAAAACCCTTTGATGACATCAGGGCCATGCATGAGTCGATCTGGTCGCCCAACTTGACGGTCATGGGATTGCGCGTCATGACCTGACTGACCACCGTCGCCTTTGCATCGAGTCCGGGCAGCAGCACCTTGATGGCGCAATCGCCCTGCGTCACGATGCCGACCAGCACGCCGTCGTCGATCACCAGCACTGAACGAACGCGGTTGTCCCGCATCTGCGTCAGGACTTTGATAACCATGTCGTCGGAACGAACTTGGATCAAGGCGCCGCTTTTCTGGGCCAGCGCGCTTTTGACAGTGCTCATCGATATCCTCTTGTCGGAAGCCGGGTGGTAAGGCAAAAGTGTGCCCGAATCTGCCGATTCGCGCAGGTTGGCGTCTTTTCGATCCGCGACCCTGATGTCGATCTGTTTTTTCGCACGCGCTGGCGCCAACGACGTCTGTCTGTGTCGACGGTCTAAAGAAAAAGTGAAAACATGAAAGTCTCTTTACACCAGGCGTTGAAGCGTTTACCCGGCGAAACCAGTGATGCCTACCCTGCCGGGGCGCCGTTCGTCACCATGATGGCGGGCGGTTCAATGTCTGTTGAGGTGTTTGCACCTCGGGATCAGGATCGGCAGCAGGCGCATGCAAAGGACGGGTTGTTTTTCATTCAACGCGGCACGGCGCATCTGCTGATCGGCGCGCAGCGCTACGACTGCGCCACTGGCGATGCATTTTTTGTGGCGGCTGGCGTCGAGCGTCGGTTTGAAGACTTCAGCGACGATTTCGTCACCTGGGCTGTCTTCTACGGCGCCGATGGGGGCGAGGGCTGAGGATGGCCGTCGGTTGACGATGCGCCCTTCGGAAAGAAAAAGGCCCAGGAGGGTTAGCTCCTGGGCCCACGGTAGAGCAGTCATTTTTGGCGCGCCCGGCAGGATTCGAACCCACGACCCCTTG
>CAIKZV010000332.1 GCA_903831925.1 uncultured Burkholderiales bacterium | reverse complement strand
GATGCCTTGCGCAGCATGGGCCGATTCATCGGTGAGTTCTTTCCGCCCGATACCTCTCCCGCTTTTCTGGCAAAGGTGCGCAGCGCCATTGTCGAGACCCTCGCCATGTCTGCGCTCGGCACCCTGTTTGCCGGCATCGTCGGCCTTGGCCTCGCCCTTGTGGCAAGTCGCCAGCAAGCTCGGGCCCATGCCCTGGCAGGCATACCAGTGAGGCTGCTGCTCAATGCGTTGCGCTCCGTGCCGGAACTGGTCTGGGCCGGGCTCCTGGTCATTGCCGCCGGCCTGGGGCCGATGGCAGGCACTCTGGCACTCGCGCTGCACACCAGCGGCGTGCTTGGGCGGCTCTTTGCCGAGGCCATCGAAAACCTGCCGTCGGGGCCGGCAGCCGCTTTGCGGGCGCAGGGCGCTCGACCGATTCAGATATTCCTGTATGCGACCCTGCCGCAAGTGCTCCCGCAGATCATCAGCTACACCCTTTACCGCTGGGAAAACAATATCCGTGCGGCTGCGATGCTGGGCGTGGTGGGCGCAGGCGGCCTTGGGCAGATGCTGGCCTTTCACATGGGACTTTTCCACATGGGAAAGACCGCCACCATCCTTTTCGCGATGCTTGCACTGGTGGGGCTGGTTGACGCGATCAGCTATGGCGTCAGAACTCGGCTGATGCGATAAACCCTGTACCGGAACGGTCCACTCACCGTCATCCCGGCCTTCGCGGTCATCCTCTGGAATAAGATACCGCCAACGCGCACCGGATCACTCTTCGTCGACTCGGTTGACGTCATCGAATAATCATCCAAACAGGAGACACCTTGAATACCGCCAGCCTTCCCGAAAATACCGGCCCGCTCAACGGGATTCGAGTTCTCGACCTCTCGCGGGTGCTGGCAGCACCCTTTTGCGTGCAGACCCTCGGCGACCTCGGTGCCGACGTCATCAAGATCGAGCGCCCGAACATCGGCGACGAATCGCGGCAGTGGGGACCTCCCTGGTTCAAGAACGACAAGGGTGAGCAGACCAAGGAGTCGGCCTATTTCATGTCGGCCAACCGCAACAAGCGATCTGTGGCGGTCGATCTGGCCAGCCCCGCGGGGCAGGAGGTCATCCGCAAGCTCGCCATGAGCGCCGATATCTGCATTGAAAACTTCAAGGTCGGCGACCTGGCCCGTTATGGCCTCGATGCTGCGTCGCTGCGCAAACTCAACCCGCGCCTGATCTACTGCTCGGTGACCGGCTTCGGCCAGACCGGCCCGTGGGCCGAGCGTCCCGGCTATGACTATCTGTTCCAGGGCATGGGCGGACTGATGAGTGTCACCGGCGAGCGCGACGATCTGCCGGGCGGCGGGCCGCAGCGCCTGGGCGTGCCGCTGGTCGATCTTTCCACCGGCATGTATGCCACCGTGGCCATCCTCGCCGCGCTGCATCACCGCACGGTCACCGGCGAAGGCCAGCATCTCGACATCTCGCTGATGTCGACCGTCATGGCGATCAGTTCAGGGCAGTTGTCGAACCATATGGTCGGTGGTGCGATTCCGGGACGCACAGGCAACCATGCGCCCAACATTACGCCCTACGGCGTCTACCCCTGCTCCGACGGCTTGCTGATCATTGCCAGCGCCAATCAGAAGCAGTTCGTGACCCTGTGCAAGGCGCTGGCGCATCCCGAGTGGGGCGAAGACCCGCGCTTCAAGGACAACGCCTCCCGCATCGCTCATCGCCACGAACTTGGCGAACTCTTTGGCTCGGTCACCCGTACCCAAACCCGCGAGCACTGGGAGACGCTGTTTACCAAAGTCGGCGTTCCGGCCGGGCCGATCAACAACTACGCGCAGGCACTCGAGCATCCACAGGTGAAACACCTCGGCACCCGCATCGGCATTGCGCATCCGCTGGGTGGCGAGGCGCCCGGCATCGGCAGTCCTATTCGCATGTCGAAGACACCAGTGTCCTATCGCCGCCCCCCACCGATGCTCGGCCAGCATACGCAGGAAGTGCTGCGCGAACTCGGCATGGATCAAGCTGCGATTGATGCATTGACCCAATCCGGCACGATTTCTTCAACCTGAGTTCTCGAGGCATCTGCCGTCGCTCAGCACTATCAGGACACCGCATGAGCGACAGTCAGATCGAGATTCCCGAGTCCTTCATTCGTCTGTATCTCGACCCCGGGCGCATCAAGCCCCGGGAGTCGCGTGCTTTCATCGCGCAACGCTACGATCTGTGTGAAGACATGGCTCAGATGCTGATGGATCCTGCACGCGACACGCTCTGGGAGCTTGGCATCACCGAGTGGGATGTGCTCCATCGCATGCAGCAAGGGCTGATGGGAGGCGAGGTGAACCTGTCCCTGGCCGAATCGCAATGGGTCGCTCAGCGACTCGCCGAACTGCTTGGCTGGAATGCGGATGGTCTCTTCGATTGACAGCCGCCCCGGGCTCGCCCGGGAACTGCTGCGTTTTTGCCTGAAAGTCGAACGCTCGCAGATCGCATGGCCACGCGCCCTTCGATGCGCGCTGACCATGGCAGTAATACTCCTGGCTGCCGATTACTGGGGTCAACCCAAGATCGGGGTGCCGATTTCGCTCGGCGTTCTGTTCGCGAACCTGTGCGACATCAATGAGCCGCACCGGATGCGCCTGCAGAGCATGCTGTGGGCCGGCGTCTGGGCAGGCATTGCGACCGCCCTTGCAGGCTTGGTGGAATCGAGCGGGATCGCCCATCTCGTCCTTGCCTTCTGCCTTGCCGGCGTCGCGGGATATGCCAGTTTGCTGGGCCCCAAGAGCAGCCTGATCGGCAGCATCTGCCTTGCCATGTTTGCCATCTACTCGGGCGCAAAATTCGGCAGTGAGAATGCGCTGATCGATGGGCTGCTCGTGATGGTCGGCAGTCTGATCGCCAGTCTGCGCGCCCTGATCGGATGGCCCCTTCACCGCTTCGGCGCAAACCGCCGCAAGCTTGCCATTGCCTACGATCAATTTCGCGATCTGTGCTTCGATGCCAAAACCAATTGGGCCACGACGGGGGTCGCCTCGGCCATCCTCGATGCCACACGGTCAGTCGATCAATCGGGTGCAGCCGGCCCGACAGAGCTCTGGCTGCGAAGCCTGCTCGCCTGCCTCGATCGCAGTCGCGTTGTCATGTTCGCGATCGAATCTCAGCGCGCAAACCATCCCGATACTGCAGCACTTGACCGGGTACTGAGCGCTGTCGGCGGCGTCGCAGGCGCCATTGCAAACTCGCTCATTCACCAGAGCCGAAAGCAACGACTCGCCAATCAACTGGCCAGACTGCAGAACGCCTGCGACGCCTTCGGCAACGCGCCGGGTGCCGAGCTCATCGTGCGCCTGCGTGCCGACATGCAGGAAGCGGTCCATCGAATGCTCGATCCATGGCCGATCGGATCGGCCGCCGTCTGCGCGCCGATCAAAGAGACCCTTCCCACGGTGGGCGACAGGCTGCGCCAGCACTTCAAGTCGAACGATCTCTTCGTCACCCATGGACTCAAGCTCGCCATCACGTTCACGCTGGCCAGCGGCCTGTCGCTGCTGCAATGGGACCATTCAAAATCCCTGCATGCCTACTGGATACCCCTGACCGTGGCCTGGATCTGCAAGCCCGATCTCGGCGGCACGATCAGCAAGGTCGGCATGCGCATGGTCGGCTCGGCGCTAGGCGTGGTGCTCGCCGTGTTGGCCCTGAAACTGATCGGCACTGACGACGGCATCATCCTGATCACTGCCCTGGGCGCACTGCTGACGGTCGCCTTTTTGTGGGCCAACTACACGCTGACCGTCATCGGCATCACGATGGTCGTGCTGTGCCTGGGCGCACTCACCGGATCACCAGTCGCGGACGAAGCCTGGGTACGAATGTGGGCCACGCTGCTTGGCGGTCTTCTGGTGGTCGTGACGTCGGTCATTCGACCCGTCCGAAATGGCACTGCGGCCACAGGCCATCTCAATCGCCTCTGCGCTGAACTGCGAGGCTATGCCGATGCCCTCAAGCGCGGGATGCGCGGCGACGAACTGAGGCAGATCCGCCTCACCTTGCTGCAAACCCGTACGGTGGCAAGCGCCACCCTGGCTGCGGCATCGGTCGAGCCGGCCGGTTTTCTGGAGAGAAACGCCATCAGGATCAACGTTCACGACGCAAGGGGCATCCTTCATGAATTGGAGGCATGGCTGTCGAGCCTGGCGCATGTCGACATCACGGCTGCGTGCGTCACCGCAGATGCCTCAATCTGGAAAGAGCTCGAGGCATCCGTCACCGCCATCGAACGGCGAATCGAGAATTTGAACCGCCTCGCTTGAAGCGGCCGGCTTCAGCCCAAAGTCTGACCTGATCGCCAGCCTTGTGGCGACACAAAGGAAGGACATGGCCACAACAACTCGCATCGACGTACCGGCGCGGCTCACCGTGCTGTTGACTCTGGCGCAATTGCTTGAGCGGCTGGAGCGCAGCAGCAAGCCGATACATGCCGAGCAATATCGCTCGGTGGTTCAGCATCTGGTGAAAGAACTGGGATCGGTCGAACACGACGATACCTTTCGCCAACTGCTGAGCGCCTTTCCAGCGATGTCTCAGCTGCATGAAAACATGAATTACGACAAGGCAGGGCTTTGCCGATCGCCGCTGGGTGCATCGCTGGCAGCGGAAGCCGAGGCACGTGCAGCGCTTTCCCGCGCTGCGACTTAGGCGCGACTCAGTTGCGTACCAGGTGCGTATCAGGCCGGTATCAGCCTTCTTTCCGGTCGACCGGCCACGACAGGCTGCGACCGGTCGTTCGACAGAAGGACTCGATATCCTCGGGTGTATCGATGTCGATCACGTAATGCCGATTGTCACTGTCGAAGGGCAGTGCTGACGAACGATTGACCTGTCGCCACTGCCTGCATCCAAAGCTTTGATCAGCTGACAGCACCGCATCGCGGACTTCGGGGGTAAAGATCACCGGATTGCCCGGCTGATCTTGCACGCGCGGAAACATCAGCAGGCATTCGGCGGGGCGCAGGGCAAAGCGTGCGATCAGATCGATCACATCGCGCGAATCGATCATCGGTTGATCCGCCAGCGCCATCAGGACCGCATTGGATCTGCCGCTCAACTGCTGCAGCCCGATGCGCTGCGATGAAACCTGCCCCTGCGCCGGGTCAGGATTTTGAACGATGCGCACACCGCATCGACTCAGCCATGGCGCAATCGCATCGGCATAGAATCCCAACACAACCACCAGTTCATCTGCGCCCGCCGCTTTCAGGGCGTTGATCTGTCTCAGGATCAGCGGCTCGTCATCGAGTTGCAGCAGGCATTTCGGGCGATTTCCCAGCCGCGACCCCGCCCCAGCCGCCATCAGAATCACGTCGAACGGCACCGCTGCGCCGGGAGCTGCCGACGGCTGGCAGGGCTGTTGATCTGATGGGGACTCGGGGTTGGGACACATGAAAATTTCCTGAATGGCAAGGACTTGAGATCGGGGCGTGGCTTGACCTCTCAGGCCGACGATTCAGAAAAGCCTGAGCAATAGTCCGATCGTGCCGCAGCTCGCCAGCAGCGGTATGACGCCGATCTTCCATCGGAAAAGCGCCGCACAGGCACCGATCGCGATCGCGGTCGCGATCAGGTCAGGCTGCCCCGCCCTGCCCTGCGGCCAGATCACATGGATCGCGAAGTACAGGGCGAGATTGAGGATGACACCAACGACCGCTGCAGTAATGGCCGACAGCGGCGCGGTCAAGCCGATCTTGCCATGCGTCGCTTCGATCAGTGGTCCGCCGGCGAAGATGAACACGAAGGACGGCAAAAAAGTGAAGAAGGTGACGATGCAGGCCGCCATCGCACCGCCAAGAAACAGCATGTCCGGCCCGAAAATCTGCCGGCTCCAGCCGCCAATGAATCCGACGAAGGCCACCACGATGATCAGCGGCCCGGGCGTGGTCTCGCCAAGCGCCAGGCCATCAATCATCTGGGGGCCTGTCAACCACTGATGAGCATCAACTGCGCCCTGATAGACATAAGGCAGCACGGCATAGGCGCCGCCGAAAGTCAGCAGAGCGGCCTTGGTGAAAAACCACCCCATCTGAGTGAGGGTCCCCTGCAGGCCGCTTGTGGCAAGCAGGGAACCCATTGCCATCGTCCAGAGCAGCAGCCCGACTGCGATCACCGTCACAAGACGCGCAGTCGAATAGCGGGCATGCGAGGCGATCGGGGTATCGTCGTCGATCAGCGCCGCACCGTAGTCCTTGCCGCAGTTGCTGTGGCCGCCTCCGACAACAAAAAAGCGAGGCGCCAGGCGCGCCCCCAGCAGACCGATCAATGCGGCAAGGATCACCACCAGTGGGAACGGCGAATCAAGTACGGCGATTGCCAGAAACGCAGAAATTGCGATGCCCCACATTACTGGGTTGCGCAGCGCACGCGAACCGATTCGGTAGGCGGCATGAGCCACCAGCGCGACCACCGCCGGCTTGAGTCCGTAAAAGACACCGGCCACCAACGGCAGCTCACCGAAGCGCAGGTAGATCCAGGACAAGCCGATCAGGATGAAAAGTGACGGCAGCACGAAGAGACCGCCGGCGACCAGACCGCCTGCAGTGCGATGCATCAGCCAACCGATATAGGTCGCCAGTTGCTGGGCCTCGGGGCCGGGCAACACCATGCAGTAGTTGAGCGCATGCAAAAAGCGTCGCTCACTGATCCAGCGGCGACGCTCGACCAGCTCGCTGTGCATCAGGGCGATCTGCCCGGCCGGCCCGCCGAAACTGATGAACCCCAGCTTGAGCCAGAAAACAAGGGCCTGACGAAAGCCGACCGGCGCAGGCGCAGATCTCGTGCCTGCGGTCGGTCGCGCGTCGATCGTCATCGCTTCCATTGGTCCGAACTTACTTCCAGACAGTGCTTGACTGCGATTTCATGAACAGCTTTTGCATGCCGCCCAGCCATCGATCGTAGTCATCGGTCTTCTTGCGCATGTACTGCAGCACCTCGGGGTGAGGCAGGACAAGAAAGGTCTCGGCCGCCATGACCTTCACGATCTCATCGGCCACCACCTCAGCGCTCAGGATGCCGTCGCCACCGGCCGATCCGCCATCGCCGGGGACCATTCCGGTTCGCACGGCCTGCGGGCAAAGGCAGGACACATGCAAGCCGCTGCGGCCGTAGGCAATCGAGAGCCACTCGGCAAACGCGACCGCTGCATGCTTGGTGACCGCGTAGGCCGCAGATTCGACAATGTTCAGCAGACCGGCCGCCGACGCGGTGATGAGGAAGTAGCCTTCACCCCGGGCAACCATCTTGTCGACCAGCGCACGCGCCGCCCAGACATGAGCCATCAGGTGGATCTTCCACATCTTGTCCCACATCTCGTCATCGGGCTCGGCCCCTTTACTGTTGCCGATACCGGCATTCGAAAAGAAGATGTCGACCCGCCCGTAACGGGCTTCAGCGGCTGCCACCAGCGCCTGGATGTCGGCTTCGCGACTGACATCGCAACGCACTGCCAGGCCGTTGACCGCCTGCGCCACAGGCTGAAGCCCGGCTTCGTTCATATCGGCCACGACGATGCCCGCCGCACCCTCAGCGTGAAACTTGAGCGCGGTGGCGCGACCAATGCCGCTCGCCGCACCGGTGATGACTGCAATCTTTCCCTTCACATCCATGAGTCGTCTCCTTGAATCGATATTGACATGGTGATCTCTGATCGGATGCCGAGCGACGCTTACAGGCCGTGAAACTTCGCGAAAGTCTCAAGCGGTGCGCGGCGCGTGACAAGCTGGTTGATCGGATGGCTGTCGTCCCGATAACCGATCGCCATACCGGTGAAAAGCATGCGTTCTGCGGGTGTGCCGAGAAAATTCGTGATGGTCTGCGGATACACCGCCCAGCATTCCTGCGCGCAACTGTCGAGCCCCTCTTCACGCAGCAAGACCATGACGGTCTGCAGATACATGCCCAGGTCTGACCACTGCGGCATACCCATTCGCCGATCGACCGTGCAGAACAAGGCAAGCGGAGCGCCAAAAAACTGATAGTTCCGCGCGAACCACTGCAGTCTCGCAGCCTTGTCTTCGCGCGGAATGCCGAGCAGCGCATACATGTCTTCACCGACCTGGAAGCGATAGTCACGATACGGCGCAACCAGTTCGGGCGGATAAATGCTGTAGTCCTTGACCGGGTCGCCGGCAGGTGCCTCGACAACGCGCGTGCGCATGATGTCCTTCAGCCTGGCGAGCGGCTCGCCCGCCACAACATCGATATGCCAGGGCTGGAGATTGCCGCCAGTCGCCGATCGCGACGCCGCGGTCAGCACGCGGCGAATCACGTCCGCATCCACCGGCTTGTCGAGAAAGGCGCGGATCGAGCGCCGGCTGGCAACCGCTTCGTAGGTATTCATGACAGTCTCCTCAAGGATTGTTGTGGGTACTTGGAATAGTGCGATCTTCTCACCAAGTCGCCGAAAGCCGACAATGCGACACCATCGATCTCCGGGAGCACGGTGATGCAAGATCCCCTGTCGGGCACGGCGCTCTATCGCGACATCGAACGCTACGCCGGGTTTGGCCTTCATCGATACGGCAGCCACGGTGCCGAAGCGGCGATGTCGTGGATTGAAGGTGAACTCGCTGCCGCGGGGTATCAGGTCGACTCCCAGCCGCTGACGATGCCTCGGCAATATGAACTTGACCATGCGCAATTGCGCATCGGCGGGGCTGCCCTCGAGGCCTTTCCACACTGGTGGCTGCCGGAAGATCGCGCGACATTCGCCTTGTCGGCACGGCTGAGCGACGAAGCCGATGCGGCAGGAAAACTGGTCTGGGTTCACCTGCCGCACGACCGCAGCGCCTACCTCAACGATTCGCACCGCACGGCGATTCAACAGGCCGCCGGACGCAATCCTGTGGCGATCGTGCTCACCATCGACAATCCGGCCAACGACATTTTTACTTACAACGCCAACCAGGAGGACGCTCCCTGGCCAGTGCCGGTAATCGTGGTCGCGGCGTGCTACAAGGCCCTGCTCGCGAAGGCGCTGAACGACGGCACCGTGATCTCGATCGATGTCGCAGGGCGCTACCTGCGCGACGTTCCAGGGCGCAACCTGATCGGCCGCCTCGATGGCGGCGCATCGCAGGCGATCGTCATCTCGACGCCGATCACCAGCTGGTTTAACAGCACCGGCGAGCGCGGCCCCGGCATCGCAAACTTTCTGGCGCTCGCGCGCCATGCCGCGCGTCATGCATCAGGTCGATCGCTCAGCCCCAAGCTGGTGTTCGTTGCGACCGCAGGTCATGAAATCGGGCATGGCGGCATGGAAAGCTTTCTGCGCCAGGCCGCACCGCCGCCGTCTGACGTCAAGGCCTGGATCCACCTCGGTGCCTCCAACGCCTGCCATCAGTGGACACAAGACGGCGAATGCTGGCAAACCGACGGTTCGGTCGATGGCGCTGCCAGACGACTGGTGATGAGTCCGTCGATGCGGACGATGGTCAGCCAGCAATTCCGGCATATCGATGCGGTTCAATTCATCGCCGACAAGGAAGCCATTGGCGAGCTGCGCGATGTCAAGGCAGCTGGATATCCCGATTTTTTCGGGATGGCCGGATCGCATCGCTTTTTTCATACGCCGACCGATGGCCCGCAAACCACCAGCCCGGCGATTCTGGAACCGGTCGCACGAGCGTTTGCGGGCGCGCTGGACGCACTGATGTAGCGCTCATGTGGCGCCTTGACCGTGGCCGGCGGTGGTGCACGGCGCCAAGCGCCTGGCCAACGACGCCTGCGTGATGCGCAAGCTCGCCTGTCGGGGCGATCTGCCAAGGCAGCAAGGCGGTGGCAATTTAACCTTTCTGTCGCAAAGGCTCAGGCGAATCACGTTAAGCTGTTTGGCTTTGCCAAGGGAAACTAAAAACGTGCGTATGAGGGCCTCGACTCGAGCATCGAATCGTCTGATGCCCTGGCGCGGATGGCTGGCCGGCACGGTGCTGGCAGCTGTGGCAGTCACCGCGGTATTGCTCGGTATTCTGGCCAAACACGCAGACGCTCTGGCAGCCGACGCAAGGCCTCCCTCTGCTGTCGTCGGTGTGTCGCAAGCCTTATCGGCGGCGATGACCTTGCTTCCTGCTGTGTGGCCGCAGGTGCCTGCCTATGTCGGCCTCCAGGCGAGCAATCCGGTCTCGGCAGGCGAACCCGATCTCAAATGGTCCAACCTCGTCGGATTTTTCCGGCGCCCGGCGCCCGACCAAAGCGCCGCAAAGGCCGTCGAACCGCTCGATGTGGTCTTTGTCGCTGATTTCTCGGGGCCTGGCAAAGAAGTCGGCAAGAGCCTCGCAAAGGGTTTCCAGCATGCGATCGCGTCGAGACCCGGTACCGACGTCATGCGCATTCTCGTTCGGGACGATCAGGGGCGCGCGGAAGCGGTTGAGGCACTGGCTGAAGGCGCAGCGTCCGGCTACTCGACCCTCGCGCTGGTGGGGCCGACACAGGCAGCCGGATTTCAATCGTTTGCCAGCGCTGCGGAGCAGGGTCAGGTGCCCGCCCTCATTCCTGTCGCGCCGCCCAACCGCCTTTTCAAACCCAATTGGCTCTTTTCGCTGCAACCCAGTCAGCCTCGCCAGGGTGAATTTGCCGGGCAGATCGTCCAGAGAATTCGCGCGGCAAAGCAGGTCTGCTTTGTGATCTCGGAGGGCATGGTCGAGAGCGGCTACTGGTGGGGAGTCGCCCAGAGCTTTGCCGAGACCGACGGTGTGGGCCTTGCGATCAAGCGTTTGCAAGGCAAGGCCGGTTCGGTATTTCTGGAGGGCGAGACCAGCGCCCTCGAAGGCTTTGACGTCCTTTTCGTCGACCTGCCGAGCGACATGGCGGTCACGGTGATCAAAACGCTGAAGGAAGATGGCTACAAGGGAACGATCGTCGGCCTGAATGAACTCTCGCTGCCTGATTTTCCAAAGCGCTTCAATGGCCTGCCCTTCGAGCAGGCATCACCCGGTTTCTACACGAATGGCCTGTTCGCCTGGACGCCCTTCACGCCCGACGTGAGCGGCGAGCGCAGCCGGGCCCTGGCGGACGAATACGCCGAAAAATATGGCTCGGACCCCTCCTGGGCCTATGCCTATGGCTATGACGCCGGCATGATGCTGGCCGATTTCGCCGCCCAGTACATCGCAAGCGGCCACAGCCTCAGTTCGACCCCTCCCGAGGAATGGCGTGCCGCGCTGCGCGACTATCTCGAACGAGCCAGACTTAGTCCGAATCCGAACTCCGGCTTCACCGGGGTGCTTCGCTTTGACACCACCCACCAGCGTGAAGTGCCGCCGACGCTGGTCGTCTACCGCGATGGGCGACAGATGCCCTATCTCGAGCAGTACAGTGACGGCACCCCGCATATCGAGAAAGTGCAGAGCAACGGCAGGGACAAGCAAGTTGAAGTCGACGGCCGCTTCTACGATCTCGTTCCGGTCGTGTACTCAGGACTGCGGTTTCAGTCGATCAGTGAAGTCGACTTCACCAACCTCGCCTACACCGCTGAATTCGACCTCTGGTTCAAGTCCACCATTCCGCTCAAGCCCGAAGACATCTATTTCCCCAGTGCAG